>CAYLXJ010000007.1:0-19500 GCA_964387385.1 uncultured Pirellulales bacterium | reverse complement strand
ATCCTTTAATCAAAAGGGCTTACGAAAAATAGATGTGAAAAGAATATCTGCCAAAATCCTCACCGAAACCAAATATCCCTGCCACACTGACAGTTCTGAAGCTAAATATCATTTGGAACCTGACTGCGACTTGGCCGAGTAACCATTCTTAAAAGAACCGGTGTTCTTATGTTCTTATGAACGTAGGGATAGACCGGGGTCTGACCAGGGGGCTAAAACACAATCGCGGCGTAGCCGACGGATTCGCGGCTGGTTGCGCCCATTTTGCTGCGCAAAACATGACGCAGGGGTCTGCGCTTCGCTGTGACGTTCAGCGGACAGGTTTTCAAAGCAGGCCGGCAACGTCTTTACGTTCGGTCGAAAATCGTTTATAATCCTTGCTTTAAGATTTGTTAGTTTTGTAAATGGGGCAGGGCGGCGATGGCGAAGGGAAATAGGCCGGACTGAAAATTTAAAAAGGTGGACAATGCCGATAGTAACATTTTATTATCAGCTTCATCAGCCGTTCCGGCTGCACCCCGACAGAGACAAATTTTTATGGGACGAGAAGAACAGGGAGGTCTTCGAAAAGGTCTCTCAGAAGTGTTATATTCCCGCCACAAAAATGTTCACGCGTCTCATCGCCGACAATCCCGGTTTTAAAATAACGTTCAGTATGTCGGGCACGTTTCTCGAACAGGCGCAGATTTATAAGCCGGAGGTAATCACCTGCCTGCAGAAACTCTGGGACGCGGGCGTAAAACATAACCAGGTGGAGTTTCTCGAAGAAACGTATTATCATTCGCTTGCGAGTTTGTTCGCGGACCCGCAAAGGCAGGAATTCAGAGACCAGGTATCGCTGCACAGGGCGAAAATGGAGGAGATTTTCGGCATAAGGCCGACAGCTTTCAGAAATACGGAACTGATGTTCAATAATGAAATAGCCGACGTCGTCGCGGATATGGGTTTCAAGGCGATACTGTGCGAGAAAAGAAACGATATGTTCGGCGTGAAAAACGGCAAACCCATTTCGCCCAACGCCGTGTTTAAGGCAAAAGGCAGCAACCTCATTGTCATCCCCCGAAACAGGGAACTATCGGACGACGTGGCGTTCAGGTTTCCTCATACGCCCGTAATCGCTGAGGAATACGCAAGCCACATCGCACAAATCGACGGCGAGGCGGTGCTGCTGGGCTATGATTACGAGCACATCGGCGAGCATATCTGGAAGGACAAGGGGATATTCGAATTCTGGAAGGCGCTGCCGGCGATTCTGGCCGACAAACAAAGCGTAAAAATGGCAAATCCAAGCGAGGTCGCCGACCTTTTCAAAAATACCGACTGTCCCGTCGTCGATATTCACGGGCTATCGACTTCATCGTGGGCGGATGCCGCGCGCGACACCTTCGGGTGGCTTGGCAACAAAACCCAGCAGGAGCTTTTCTCGCGAATTCAGAACCTGCAGGCAAAAGCACACGAGGAAAACAGGGACCTCCTTATAAACTGGAGGCATTTGACGACGTCGGACCACCTGTATTTTCTGCACCATACAACCGGCGCCGACCAGGCGGTTCATTCATATTTCAGTCCTTACGGTTCAATCGTCGAGACGGTCAGAATCGTCACAGACAAAATCTGGGCGCTCGAAAAATCAATCGAGACGTTTCAAATCCTCAAAAAGACGCAAAGAACGCCCGTCATAATCATCAGCCCCGAAACGGACCGCCTGCCCACCGAGGGGATGGGCGACTTCGCGAAATACGTTTCGGGTAAGTCGGGCGGTATGGGCGAGGTTGTGGCGGCACTGTGCAGGGGGCTTTCGAACAGGGAAATTCCTACCTATATCATCACGCTCAACCTCGAACGCAGGTTTATGGAAAAGTCCGCGATGTCTCGCGACGAGTACGTCCAGAAGCTGTTTCACCTGTCGCGGGACAGAATCAGGGTGGTCGATTCGCCGCTGTTTGAAAATTACCTCAGCGCCTACGACGGCGACCCGCGGGCGACGGCCGCCGAATTCCAGCGGGCGATAAGGCGTTTTCTCATCGGAGAAATCATCTCGAAGCACGAGGGCCGGGGCATCATTCACTCGCACGACTGGATGGCCGGCGGCATCATCACCCCGTTTTGCCGGATTATGCACATTCCCGTTCTTCATACCTGTCATAACACGCATACGGGGTATGTGCCGATGAAAATGTTTTTCGGGGTGAACCTCGATGAGATTTGGAATTCGCTGTTTTTAGGCGAGGAATACGGCAGGCAATGCGTTGACTGTATGGCGACTGCGATAAAAAACGCAAACCTCGTCAGTTACGTCGGGCATCGGTTCCTCGAGGAGGTAGTGCAGGATTACTTTTTAGACAGGCATTTCATACCTCCAAGCGTGCGGCAGGAAACCAAGGCCAAATACAAATTCGGAAGCGTTTTAGCGATACCAAACGGGATATCGCCTTCGGTATATCCTGAAAATCAGCTTGAAAATCCCGATATCGATAAGCCGGGTCTGGCGAAAAAATATGGGCTGGAGGATAATGTAATTGAGGCAAAAAAACAAAATTTAATCAAATTTCAGAAGAAAACGGGGCTAAAAGTCAATCCGGAGGCGATTCTTTTGTATTGGCCAAGTCGGCTTGACCGGACACAGAAGGGGGTTGAGCTTCTCGAAGTTATCGCACTTCAGTTTGTGCGGGAGCATCAGGACGTTCAAATCGCAATCGTCGGTAATCCTGTGGGAAATGACCGCAGGGACGCGGATATAATCGGTAAAATCGCCTGGGCTTCCGGCGGAGCGATTACATACTGGCCATTCGACGACGACTTGAGCACGCTCGGCTACGCAGCGGCAAGCGATGTTTTCGGGGCGTCGCTTTACGAGCCATTCGGGCAAATCGATTTAGTCGGCAACCTTTACGGCGCCACCGCCACCAATAGGGACACGGGCGGCTACCATGACAAGATTACGCCATTGCGGCTGAAGACCTTGGGGGCGCCGGAGGACACGGGCAACGGGGTATTGTTCAGGGATTATGATTCGAGCGGGCTTTGGCAGGGGCTGCATACGGCGGTCGAGAACCACAGGTTTTTCAGGAGCCGGCCTGATGAGTGGGAGAGGCAGGCGAAAAGGATAATGAAAGAGGCGAGGGAGAAATGGTCGCTGGATAATATGATAGCAGGGTATCTTGCGGCGTATCAGAGGATTCTGGGGTATCCTATCATTTGAAAACGTGAAGCGTATCTCGTGAAGAGTGAAGCGTAACTCGGAACTTAAAGCAATCCCCGATAGAACAACCAATAAAGCAACAATCAAGGGCGAGAAAGCAAAAAGTAAAAACTTCAGCCGATGAGGCCAGAATTCGATGACTGAGATTGACGCGGGGGAAGGGAAAACTTATAGTTAGCTTAGTAAAAATGGCCGGCAGGATGGTTCGTCGTTCGTCGCTCGTGACTCGTGGCTCGAAAGACAAAGTAGTGAGGGTTAGGTAAAGGAGTGAGTTAAGTTGTGCGTAGTGAGGACGAGAAAACAGATGGCGGGTAAAATTTAGGAATAAATGAGTATGGTGTCCCCAGATTTTACGAACATCCAGATACGCACGACAAGCAATTTCGGCAACCGCTTTATGTTTACAGGCCGGGAATACGACACCGAAACCAGCAACTACTATTACCGTGCCCGCTACTACAAGCCCGAAATCGGAAAATATTTACAGACAGACCCTAAAGGATATGTTGATAGCCTTAATCTGTATTCTTATTGCCGGAATAATCCTTTGAACTATATCGACCCCTTCGGAACTATGAGTTCTCTCAATCATACGGAAACACCGGCAGTACTAAAAGAACTCGGTTACGAATCAGTTAAACAAACTGCTCGTGCTGGCGCTCGCAAAACTGCTGCCGACTTAGCTAGAGAAGGTGCTAGACAAACCCTTATTCAGGGAGGTGGCAAACTATCTCTATGGCAGAGGTTCTTAATCTCCATCGGTGTCGTGACAGTAACCGCAGAAAGGACTGGTGTGCTAAAAACACAAAAACAAGTAGTTCCAGATCCCGGCAAACTTGTTCCGCAGCCCGGCTCACGAGTGCCTAAACCGGAGGATTTCCTTCCAACAAAGGAAAAATTAAATAAGGATATAGATGATATGATAAAGCTCTGCAATGAGCTTGGTTTGAATGAGCAAAAAGGATGCCTTGAAAATCTAAAAAAAGATTTTGATGCATTACCTTATTAACAATATAAATTAGCGGAATAGACCTTGGCTATTTTGAATAAAACTTGGTTTGTTATTTTTTTGATAGTTATGCTTTCAACGGTGCTTATATTAACATTCCTAGGGACACCGTTTATTAATGTTGAAATAACAAAAGGACTTTCATTTCGAGAAGCAGCTAATCAGGCCGAAATATCCGATACCTGGATTCGAATACGAATGATTTTGCACAATATCTCTGATATTACATTATTAGGAAGTATCTTTCTGACTATATATGTTGAACGCCTCATTAGAAGGATAACTAAACAATCTCATATTAAGAAGTTTAATATTTTTATAAGGATATGTATTTTGATTTTATCCGTAGCTGTTTTGGGATGGATTTCTCTTACTCTAATGGATTTTTACAAGAGGATATCATTGCAGATATTGCCTTTTTCTGAATACCTAAGAGTGCGTTTAATTTATGATATTTTCTTGATCCTCCTTTCCATCGGGCTATTAAGTGGAGAAATTGTATTATTGATATTTGCCAATAAAAATAATATTTATAGGATTGCACGCGATAATTGTATCTGTAATTATACAGAGTTAATTCGCAGAGATGAAATAGAAGCTGCCGAAGAAGCACTAATTGCTGCTTCTGATGTTGATACTGAAGGAGTAATTTCCTGGGCAGTACGAGCAATGTTTTGCAATGCTTTTTTACCTTCAAGAGGCGATGCCGACGAATACATGAATACAGCTACGAAGAATTTGGAAAGAATTGGAAAGATTACCAATGAAGATAAAGCAACATATGAATTTTGTGTAAGTAATCTACTATTGAGCAAAAATGATTATGTCGGCGCAATTGAGCATATTAAAAAGTCATTAGACCTGCATTTTGATTGTGATCGAGAGGTATTTCTTAAAAAGGTACAAGACCTCGAAAGGAATGAGAAATCGATATAATATTAATGGTTCTTTGAAAAATGAAAACGATTGCCTTAAAAAATGACGGCACAATAGTTATGTGGGGCAATAACGAGGCGCAACAGCTTCGCACGCCGACAGTTATGGTCTATGAGCGTTATAGTTACGATGCCTTCGGAAATACGACCATACGCGATACACAGGGCAATTTACGCACGACCAGCGCATACGGCAACCGCTTTATGTTCACTGGCAGAGAATACGATTCCGAAACGGGCAATTACTATTACCGTGCCCGATACTGCAAGCCCTCAATCGGCCGATTCCTGCAACCAGACCCCATTGGCTACGCAGGTGGATTGAATTTATATACATATTGCGGAAATAATCCGATAAACTATACAGACCCATTAGGTCTCAGTTTCGAGTCATTAGCATTCGGACTGAATCGCGCTTTAAGAGCTTCCGGTTCTGATAAGAACTGCCCGCAACAACAAGGGAATAAACCTATTTATTTGACTCGGGAAGAGTTTGAAAGACGTGTTGGACCCAATATTAGAAGACATCTGCAAAGATCGAGAAGAGGTGGGCTAATACGACCCGGTCAATTCTACGAGGATGCTGTTACCAACTTCCAACATGATACTATTTATATATACATGGGGCAAGAATTTACCGGAGAAGAAATGAACTATTACCTACAAGGAATTTTAATGGAGCACTACCGAGCACCTCGAGGCGCCGAGGTAATTTATCCACTCTTGCACAATTGGTGGTTCTATGACCATCTACCATCAACAGGGGAGTATCTAATGACAATTTACGGCAGAAGGCAGTATCATTTGTGGGTTGATGGCCAGAACGAATGACAAAGAGGGAAATATTATGGTAGAGAGCAAGAACAGTTCACATGATGAAAATGTTAAATATTCGGGAAAAAGAAAAACTTTTTATCTATTGTCAGTAGTGTTTTTTTGCGGTGGTGCCGTTGCTGTGGCGATTGGACGGTTTTTGCCCGAGATTGTCGAGTTGTCAGCTGCATTTCTTCTCAGTGGGGCTATCTATTTTTTGTTGAACACTCAGAGAGATAAATTGAAACGCTCGACGATATATGTATTATGGTGTATCATTACGGCCTTTTTAGGCGTTCTCTTTCTAGAACTGGGTATCCACATCGCAGATTGGCTTGGCAACGCAACACTTATGTACCCGTTCATTGCATTTTTTCTGGCTTTGTTTGCCTTTGCTTATATCATTTTTACTGGCGAAATTATAAAACTTTCGGGAATTGCCAAAATCCTTCTTATTTTGTTGGCAGCGTGGATGTTCGGAAGATTAGGGGTTCTCGAATTAGAAATGCTCCGTCGTAAATCAAGTATTCCCTATACTGAGCAAACTCAATCGCAGAGTACTTTATCTAATGGGGATCAGAATGATTTGCCAAAATGAAAGTGGTTGTAATGATTTGTCGGTTCTTTGACAAATGAAAACACTTGCGAACAAAAACGGTCCCTCGACTCCGCTCGGGACAGGCGGCACGGTCGCCGTCTGGGGCGATGAGTTCTATTGGCAGGATGACCTGCCCGGCGGAAATAATTATATCGCAGTAGCTACCGGCTATACGCATTCGATTGCGTTAAAGAGCACAGGCGGAATAAAGGCCTGGGGCGGCTTCCCTAACTACGGCCAGTCGGATGAGCCGGGCGGAACAACGACGTCGCCTGTTGTAGAGAAGTATAGTTACGATGTTTTCGGCAAGCCGACAATCAAGGCCCCGAACGGCACAACCCGCACGCAAAGCGCCGTCGGCAACCGCTTTATGTTCACTGGCCGCGAGTATGATTCGGAAACGGGCAATTACTATTATCGCGCTCGCTACTACTCACCTAAGCTGGGCAGATTTTTGCAGACGGATCCGATTTATTTCACTGATAGTTTGAATTTATATGTCTATTGCAACAATAATCCGATTATGTCGTAATATAAGAAAATTCATCCGACTGCTAAGCTTATGTAATATCTGGTCTTATAGGCCTTATGTTTTATTGAATTTGGTCGATTTTCTTTTGGTTCTTCGATATAATCCCCGCTTTTTATTAACGTTGTGGGAGACCTTATGAAGATTCGGCCTTTTACTGTATTGTTTACAATGCTGGCGGGCTGGGTAAACAGACATCAGCAGGATGTCATTGAATATTTGAAGACGGAAAACACTATTCTCAGGGCCAAACTTGAAAACATAAACGGTAGCTGTCCCCATTTATTCTTGTTTATTTATTAACAAGAAGGAAATTACCAAGAATTAGCAAGAAGTGCAAAATCCAGAAAATTCACTATGCCATCACCAGCGGGCTGCGGCGCGATATCCGCGAAGGGTTCACTTGTAAGCCAGTAACCTGCCAGTATGGAGAGGTCTTCAAGAGTAAACATTCCGTCACCGGTAAAATCGCCGAGATTATGATAGTAGTTTAAAGCTGCATAAGCATCAACAAGCCCCCAGCCGTATTCTTCATCCCAACCGGGTGAACCTAAATCAGCGGCAGTATTCTGCAGGGCTTTTCTAACAGCGTTCGGATCAGTCAGACCATTTGAAAGCAGTAAACCAGCAATACCACTGACGTGAGGAGCAGCCATAGAGGTACCGGTATAAAACCAATAGCCCCAATCTTTGGGATTTGTGCCGAATGTCTGCTGTAATATGCCATCACCATAGCCATCACCATTTTGATCCACGTTCAAGTCGCCTCCAGGCGCAACTACGTCTAAGTAGCTGCCGGTATTAGAATAGTATGCCCTGGTACGGTCATATCTCGCAGCACCCACGGCGAGACAATAATCATCATAGGCGGCCGGATAAGAAGGCGGATTTCCGGACTGATATTCGTTACCCGCAGAGCATATAACGGTGACACCGTTTCCATGGGCATAGGCAACCGCATCTCTCAGAGTAATAGAATCAGATGGACCTCCCAAGCTCATATTAATTACTTTGGCTCCATTGTTAACGGCAAAGTAGACACCATCGGCAATTGTGGTGTAGGGAGCCTCTCCACGTCTGTTGAGGACTTTAACAGGCATAATAGAACAATTAAATGCTATTCCCACATCGCCAAGATTATTGTTTGTGCTCTGGGCCAAAGTACCAGCAACGTGAGTACCATGGCCGTCATCATCATTTGGATGGCTATCATTGTTGACAAAATCATAGCCGGGAACAAAATGCGTATTAATCAAATCCGGAGCCCGCTGGTAATTATTGAAATTCTCATAGGCAACACCGGTATCCAGAACAGCGATGACGATGTTGGGATCGCCGGCAGTAATATCCCAGGCCGGTTCAATATTTATGCCGGCAACTGTTTCATACATATTCCACTGATAAGAATAGTATGGGTCATTAGGCACGAAATGGGCATACGCGTAGCAGTTCAGTTCGGCATACAGTACATCGGGTTCGGCGATGTAGAGTTCAACCAGCTGTTCAGGAGTTTTTCCTCGAGGGATCTGCAGCCGTTTGAATCCTGCAAAGGGGCTTGTGTATAACAGTGAAGTTCCATGCCGCCGATTTATATGTAAAACACAATCGTCAGAAATGTCTTTTTTGAATTTTACGACAATTTCATTTGGAACACATTTTGGCCTGGCGGGAACGTCAATACCGGACACGCCGGGAGAATGGATACCAGAGCAAAAGACGAATAAGATTGTTAATAGTATAGGAAATTTCTTTTTCATCACGCTTTCTCGTGAACCCCGCAAAACATTTTGTATAAATAAAAGGCCTATCATAATCTTATCAAATCGAAGTGTTTATTTCAAGGACAAACGGATAAAGGAATAGAAGCTGTAAAAACTCAAAGAAACTTAACTTTTTAGCGATTATAGCGGTAAGGTTTCAGGGATCAAAATATATGATAATGTCTGATAAAATGTTTGATACGGCCACAGGCCACTGCCGCGAGCATAAATGATTGAAAATGATGGGGAATTGGGGTAGGATGAGGGTTTTGGTGATTTTAGAATGGTTCCCCTGCTGCCAGGCAAGTGAGCGGCCACTCGGGGACGGGGAAGGGAAATAAGGAATTACGAGGATAGTTTAGATGAGTGATGCGGCGGCGGCATTGAAGGAGTTTAAGGCGACGAAGAAGTTTTTCGTGGGGATTGATTCGGACGGGTGCGTGTTCGACACGATGGGGATAAAGCAGCGGGAGTGTTTCTGTCCGTGGACAGTGGCGGTTTACGGATTGCAGCCGGTGGCGGAGGCGGCCAGAGAATGCAGGGTGTTTTCGGATTTGTTCAGTAAGTCGCGCGGGGCGAACAGGCACAAGACACTGAAGCGACTGTTGTCGGAATTGCTGCCTAAGCATCCGATGGTCATGCAGAGGAGATTTGAGGTGCCTCAGCCGAAGCATTATTTCGCGTGGGTTGATGACCCGAAGAGCGTGTTGAGCAATGACGGGTTAAAAAAAGCGATAGCAGAGGCGAAAGACCCGCAGGCGAAGAAGGAATTAGAGCAGGCGCTGGACTGGAGCAATAAGGTCAATAAGGCAGTGACTGACATTGTGAAAGGAATACCGCCGTTTCCGTATGTGCGGGAGTCGTTAGAGAAGATACGCGAAAAGGCGGACGTGATAGTTGTGTCGGCGACACCGGGGGAGGCGCTTGCGCGTGAGTGGCAGGAGCACGATATCGCCAAATATGTCGCGATAATCGCGGGGCAGGAGATGGGAACAAAAGCACAGCATTTGGAGTATGCTACGAAGGGACGATATGAAAAGGATTGCGTCCTGATGGTTGGTGACGCACTCGGTGATTTGAAAGCGGCCAGAGAAAATGGCGCGTTATTTTATCCGGTGATGCCGGGAAAAGAGACGGAGTCGTGGAAGAGGTTTTGTGATGAGGCGTTCGACAGGTTTATCAAGGGGCGTTTCGCGGGCGGGTATGAGAAGAAGCTGATAGCGGAGTTCGATGCGTGTCTGCCGGAAAGACCGAGTTGGGAAAAATGACATCAGCGTTCAGGAAAAGAAGACAGCAGATTATGGTAATTGAAAGACAAGATGCGAATGGGGTTGTAAGTTTTGAAGAGATGAGGGAGGCGGTCTGCGAGCATTTCGAGAAAAAGGATTGTTCGGGCAAGAGGATACTTTTGATTGTGCCGGACAATACGCGGTCAGGGCCTGTGGGAGAAGTGTTTAAGGCGATATTCGATTGTATTGGGGGCAAAGTTAAGCAACTGGATGTTCTGGTTGCGCTTGGGACGCATCAGCCGATAAGCGAGGGGAGTATTTGTGAACGATTAAGGATTACAGTTGATGAGCATAGAGAAAAATACAGGGCGGTGAGGTTTTTCAATCACGAGTGGGACAGGCCGGAGACGTTCAAATCGATAGGGATAATAAAGGCGGCGGAGATTGATAAGCTGACGGGGGGATTATTCAAAGAGGAAGTGAATGTCGCAATCAATAAGATGATTTTCGATTACGATGAGTTTTTTATATTGGGGCCTGTGTTTCCGCATGAGGTAGTGGGGTTTTCGGGGGGGCATAAGTATATTTTTCCGGGGATAGCCGGAGCGGAAATAATAAACTTTTTTCACTGGCTTGGGGCGGTGATAACGAACCCTGTGATAAACGGCAACAAGTGGACGGCGACACGGGCGGTGGTAGAGGAGGCGGCGGCATTTATAAAGATGCCGCACGAATTGTTTGCGATTGTTGCGGTACACAATGAGCTAAAGGGGATATTTATCGGGGACTGCAAGGCAGCGTGGGAGGGAGCGGCGGATTTGTCGGCGAAGGTGCATATCGTTTACAAGGACAGGCCGTTTAAGACGATACTTGGGATAGCGCCGAAGATGTATGACGATTTATGGACGGCGGGGAAGGTGGCGTATAAATTAGAGCCGGTGACGGCGGACGGGGGAGTGCTGATTATTTACGCGCCGCACATCGATGAGATTTCACGCACTCACGGGAAAGTCATTGAGCAGTTAGGGTATCATACGAGGGATTATTTTTTGAAGCAGTGGGACAGGTTCAAGGATTTTCCCGGCGGTGCGATGGCGCACTGCACGCACGTCAAGGGAATCGGAACGTTCGAGAACGGCGTGGAGAAGCCGAGGATAAACGTTGTTCTGGCGACGAGGATTAGCAAGGAGACGTGCAGGAAAGTGAACCTGGGCTATATGGACCCAGAGCAAATCGATATTGACAATTACGCAGGAAAAGAGGATAAAGGAATTTTAGTTGTGCATAACGCGGGAGAAACACTGTATAGATTATCTGACGGTAGTGTTCCGAGAATAAAAGATTAACTGTTATTTTAATTTTGAGAAAGGAAGCGGCAAAAATGGGACAGGCGGATATTGGGTTGATCGGTTTGGCGGTGATGGGAGAGAATTTGATTTTGAATATGGAAAGCAGGGGCTTTACCGTTGCGTGTTTCAACAGGACGACATCGAAGGTTGATGATTTCGTCAACGGAAGGGCCAAAGGCAAGAAGATAATCGGGTGCAGGTCGATTCAGGAGCTTGCGGCGAACCTGAAGAAACCGAGAAAAGTTATGCTGATGGTCAAGGCAGGACAGGCGGTGGATGATTTTATCGAGCAGTTGCTGCCCCATCTTGAAAACGGAGATATTATAATCGACGGGGGCAATTCGAATTTTAACGATACAATTCGCAGGACAAAATACGTCGAGAGCAAGGGCAAGTTATATATCGGGACAGGCGTATCGGGCGGCGAGGAAGGCGCGTTGAAGGGACCATCGATAATGCCGGGGGGGTCTCCTGCGGCGTGGGCGAGCGTCAAGCCGATATTCCAGGCGATTTGCGCCAAGACGGATGCGGGGGAGCCGTGCTGCGAGTGGATTGGCGAGAACGGCGCGGGGCATTTTGTGAAAATGGTGCACAACGGGATTGAATACGGCGATATGCAAATGATATGCGAGACGTATCAACTGATGAAAGAAGGGCTGGGAATGACAAACGCCGAGATGCATAAGGCGTTTTCGGAATGGTACCAGGGGGAGCTGAATTCATACTTGATTGAGATTACGCGTGATATTCTGGCTTATAAGGATGAGCAGGGTAACGAGGTAATCGATTTAATTCTGGATACGGCGGGGCAGAAAGGGACGGGCAAGTGGACGGTGGTTGCCGCGCTGGATTCGGGACAGCCGTTGACATTGATAGGCGAGGCAGTTTTCGCGAGGTGTTTGTCGGCGTTAAAAGAGGAACGGGTAAAGGCGTCGGGTGTTTTGAAAGGGCCGAAGGCGACGTTTAAAGGCGATAAGCAGAAATTCATTAACGATTTGCGAATGGCGCTGTATGCCTCGAAAATCGTCAGCTACGCGCAGGGTTATCAATTGATGCGGGCGGCGGCGAAGGAATACGGGTGGAACCTCAATTACGGCGGAATCGCTCTTGTATGGCGCGGCGGGTGCATAATTCGGTCAGTATTTCTGGGCGAGATTAAAAAGGCGTTTGACAAGAACCCGAATATCGAAAACCTGCTGATTGACCCGTTTTTCAAGAGGGCGGTGACGAAGGCGCAGGTGTCGTGGCGGCGAGTTGTTACGGCGGCGGTCAAGTTAGGGGTTCCGGTTCCGACAATCAGCTCGGCCCTTGCGTTTTACGACGGCTACCGGCACGAGCGTCTGCCGGCGAATTTACTGCAGGCGCAGCGAGATTATTTCGGTGCGCATACATACGAGCGAGTTGATAAGCCGAGAGGTGAGTTTTTCCATACGAACTGGACCGGCCGGGGCGGCCAGACGGCATCGTCAACTTATACTGTGTAGAAGAAAACCATTTGCATCGCCGTGCCCTTCGACCTTGCTCAGGGTAGGCCGGCGACGGCTAAACAATAAATAGGGGACAAAATAATGTCCTGAGGATGCTTATTTATTTTTTTTGTGAACACGGAAGAAATCAATGCGTATTGACGCATAACTTTGGACGGATTTTCAACAAGGATAAACAAATCAAAATTTATTATTGCAGGAGGTGCGATTATGCGCGCGGCGAGGATTTTGATTTTGTGGACGGCGGGAGGATTTATAATCGGGCTTTTACTCTGGTTTTTGCCGCCGAAGGTGCGTCCCCAATATACAGCCGAGACATTTATAAGGATTTTGCCGGGGACTGTAAAAGGTTCAGCAGTCGTTCTTATCAAGGCCCCCAGCACGTTTGAGGCACTTGTTGACAGGGACGAAGTGCAGAAGACAGATTGGTTTCAGCAGTTCGGCAAGACGAAGGACGATAGAATGGCAGGGGCGGTTGCAGACCTGCGGAAACGATTCAAAGCATACTCAGTGCCGGACAGTGACCTTGTTTCTGTTTCGATGACCTGCCGTGACGGAAGAGAGGCGGCAATGATACTGAACGAGACCGTAGATAAGTTTTTGACAAACCAGCGGACCATAAAGAAAAAAGAGACGGCGGATAAACTATCGCAGCTCCAAACGTGGCAGCTAAGCGTTCAAAGAGACCTGGATATGTCGGAACAGGAGCTGGATAACGTGCGTCGAAGATACGGCTTTACGGACCTCGAAGAACACGTGTATCCCGACCCGCGAGTAACGCGGCTGATGGATTTGCAGAATCGGGCAGACAATTGCGCTCTCGAGATAAAAGAGGTGGAGTTTTTACTTGAGGATGTGAACACACGAGTGCAAATATTATCTCCTGAAAGGACCGAAATCAAATCCTACTCAGAAATGAAGAAAGTACAGAGCAATTTGAACATGCTGCAAAGCAGATTCAAAGAGCTACAGCGGATGCAGGAAGAGGCCGCGAAAGGATATGCTGAGTTCAGTTTGGCCAAAGCTCAATACGCCCAGCGAGCGTCAATAAGGGACGAGAGGAAGCGGATGCTGGATTCTATAAAGCAGCGTGTTGAAGAGCTGAAGATTCTTTACGACGAGCCGGAGGCAAGCGGAATTCAGTTTGTCGCAGAAGCGACCGCGCCGCGAGAGGCAGACAGGCGGGCGTGGCAGGAAGTCATACCGCCTGTGGTATTGGCGGCAATAGTCGCGGGGATTATTCAGGTGTTGATGACGAAAAAGAAAAATGTCATCGCCGTGCCCTTCGACCTTGCTCAGGGCAGGCCGGCGACGGCTAAACAATAAATCGCGGCGTTTCGTCAGGCGGTCAGGATTTCGGTTTTTGGGCGAAGAAGTGGGCGCGGTTTTCCATTATGTAAATGATGATGTCGCGTCTGCTGATTATGCCTGTGAGACGGCCTTTTTCAAGGACGGGGACGCGGCGGAAGTTGTTGTTAATCAGCGTATGACAGACCTCGAAGAGGGAATCGTCGAATTCGAAGCTGACAATATCTCTTGTCATATAGTCCTGGACAAGGCCGGGTCTTGCGTCGGGGTCGTAGAGGTTTTTGAGGAGGTCTTTTTCGGAGACGATACCGACGAGCTTCATAGAATCATCAATAACGGGCAGGCCGGTGATATTCCCATCCGCAATAAGCTCCATCGCGGTATAAACGGGTGAATTTCTTCTGACGGTGCGCAGGCCGGGAGTCATAACGTGCTTGGCGAGAAGGAAATTGGGATGAGTCGTCGTGGTGTCGTGAGGTTTGGCGGGTCTGAATTTGTATTTATTGGCGCGGATGAGGTCGGCCCTTGTGATGATGGCGACGAGATTTTCATCGCGCAAAATGGGGACCCTTCTGAAGTTATTATCAATGAGGCAGCTGCAGATGTCGGTGATGTCGTCCTGTTCATCGAAGGTCATAACGTCCATAGTCATATAGTCGCCGACGGGGCCGGCGAGAAACTCGACGTCATAGAGCAGCTTTAGGACGTCTTTTTCGGAGATTATGCCGACCAGGCGCGGGCCATCGACGACGGGCAGGCCGGTGATATCGTTAACTACCATAAGGTGAATGGCCTCATAGACAGAGGCGTTTTTATTTATAGAGATGACGTTGTACTGCGCGATATCTTTAGCTTTGATTTTTTTGCCTGCAGACGCCTGAATCGCCGCCGACGAGGTAGAAATCTCATTGTTGAACGTGCCTTTGGCCGCCATAATAGTATCTCCTTAGATAGTGTCAGAATATCGGCGACTTCGGACTTAGTATGCGAAAAGCAAACAGTTTGCGCATAACCCCAAATTCGTTACATTTACCTCACCGGCTATTGTATCGGCTCGAAAATGAAGGGGCTTTAGCGAGAAACGGCTTTGGAGAGCGTAAAATAGAAGAAGTTGCGTCCGGACGGCGTTTATGTTAACCTAATACTATCAAGTTAACATTGGTTAATTAATGATCAGGCAGTTAACGGACGATAGTCATAAATATGAGCAAACAGGAATATCTGACAATACCGCAAGCAGCGAAGATACTGGGCATAAGCAGGATAGCGGTCTATAACAAGGTTAAAAAGGGCCAAATCAAGGCCCAGAAAATCGGCAGGAGTTATGCCATACCGCGCAGTGTTGTTGGAATCGGCACAAGCAAAACGCTCAGCGCCCGCAGCAAACGGGTGATTGATGAAGCTGTTCGCAAGACGATACAAGATTTCGGTGAGGCGATTCGAATGTTAGGGCGTGAATAGTGAAAGCCATCACATTCAAAGAAGTCGAGTATATCGCATTTCGCCTGGCCTGCGCGACTCAGGAGTTTGACGAGCCGATTCCCGATTTTGAGACGCGCTTCGCAGGTTCTTTAGAGAGTTGTCTGGCAGTTCCATTTCAGAAATTCGGCGGCAAGTCCCCTTATCCGACATTCACTGCAAAGGCCTCGATTCTTTTTTATCTGATGATAAAAAACCATCCGTTTCAGAATAGCAACAAAAGGGTGGCTATGACAGCGCTTACGGTATTTATGTTTATGAACGGTAAATGGTTAAACGTCAGCTCCAGAGAGCTTTACAATTTAACCGTGTGGGTTGCTCAAAGCCCGCCATCGGTGAAGGACGCAACGGTCGCAGCAATAGAGATGTTTTTGAAAAAATATATCACGAATTTGTAAGACCTGTAAAGGATCGCGTATATGAAGAAATGTCCTTTTTGCGCAGAAGAGATTCAGGAGGAGGCGGTAAAGTGCAGGCACTGCGGGGAGTTTTTGATTGACGCGGAGCTGAAGAAATTAAAAAAGGAAGCGGACTTCAAATGGTATCACAGGACGCCGATAGTAGTCGTCGCGGTATTGTTCATTGGGCCATTGGCGCTGCCTTTAGTATGGTTTCACCCTACTTATCACATAGCCACAAAAATCATCGTTACAATCCTCATAATAGGATTAACAATCGGGCTTGGCGTCGCAATGATAGGACTTTACGCGATGCTTTTGAAGCAGATTGAGACAATGGGATTATAAAAGACCAAAGACGCAAGACCCAAGACCTCAGACCGATAAAAGGATAAGCAATAAAAAACAGTGGATAAACGCCTATATATTGGTTATTCTGGAAGATTAGCTGAAACCATACCGAAAAGGACTTTTTATTTAGGAGAAATGAATTATGAGTAACAGAGCAATAACGGCAGCGGCGCTTGTATGCGTAATCCTGGCGGCGGCTGCAATGGCGGCGGAAGGAGTAGTGGGCGAGTGGGAATTCAAAAGCCAGATGCAGGCAAGGACGTCAGAAGCGACGATGAGGATTATCAAGGCCGAGGACGGCAAACTTTCTGGAACCTGGTCGGCACAATGGGGCGAAAGCCAGTTGTCGGACATCAAGTTTGAAAACGGCAAGGTAAGTTTTGTGCAGACAAGCAACTTCGGCGGACAGGAAATGAAGTCAACCTACGAGGGGACGCTCGAAGGAAGTAAAATTACGGGCAAGGGGCAGGGAAGATTCGGCGAATTTACTTTTGAGGGGACCCTGCAGGGAGAGCCGAAGAGCGGCGCTGATGCGATTGTCGGCGAATGGCAAATGACGGTTAATGTGCCTGCAAGAGAGGTCGTGGATAAGCTGATTATCACGAAAAACGACGACGGGACGCTTACGGGCAAATGGCTCGGCCAAAGAGGCGAAGGCACCATTTCGGACCTGAAGTTCGACGCGGGCAAGCTGACGTTTACGCGAACGATAAAATTCGGCGACAGGGAAATGACCTCGACATTCTCGGGGACCGTTGAAGGCGACACGATTAAGGGAACTTTCAGCAGCGAGCGGGGCGACAGGGAGGCGAATGCCACACGCGCAGGCGCAAGCAAGCCCAAGGAAGAAAGCAAAGCGGACCCGAAAAAGCCAAAATAGAAAGTAGGTTAATAGGGAATGGTTCCCCTGTAGCCCATTAGGTAAGCAGGCACTCGGGGACAGGCAGGTAATCAGGAAAGTGATGAGAGGCCCCTCGATGATTTGTCGGGGGGCTTTTATTTGCACATACTGCTGATAATGTGCTGAGTCACGCTTATATATTATTCGTCAGCGATGCCTGTAACCGTCGTGAAAGAAAACCTCGCCAATTCAATAGCGGCCGAAGCGCTCGTTACAGGCACATCTTCAATTTGTCGGAATTGTTCTGTTTCAGTTGTCCTGATTACGCCGACATTAGTTATGCCTGCGGGAAATCCGCTTATTATTGCCTGCCGGGCGGGGCCGAAGTTCGCCAGATGAACCGTCAATTTCTCTTTACCGTCAGAAACTCCGCTGAATGCGACGGCCATCACGTTGTTGTTGTCGCAGGTCAAGGCCAGGGCATTTGAATCGGCGCTGTAATCCTGAATCTGTTTGATATAGTAATAGCGGTTATTCGGCACAGGATACGGGCGGGTCATATCCACGAGGGGATAATCGTTTGTGTATTCCCACTGCATTGTTCCTCTCGGACGGCCGTAATACAAAAGGCCGATGTAATTTCGCAGGTCGCCGATGGCGTAATCGAAGGTCGGGAATACCCACGGCGTGTGGTGCGCCCCTGCGTCACTTCCCTCTTCGCCGATAACTAAGGGCAGGCCTATCGAATCTGCCACATCGGACCAGGCGCTGACGCCCGCGGCCCAGGGTGCGTAATCGCCCGACATCCACGAGTGAATCGACACAATCCCTACGTACTGCAGCGCACAGGGGTCATTTATTGTCGGCTGGACGTATGAAGTTTCAACCGTCGGACCGCAGGCCTCCGCCAGAGCCAGTTTCGTTTTCAGCCCTCTGACGGCAAAGGCCTCGCCGAGCGATTTTATCGCATCGCGATGCTGCTCGGGCGAGAACAATACATATACGCCTATCGAGGGTTCATTAAATGAGAAAAAGTTTGGCTCGACGCCGTAATGGTCTCTTGCGAATTCGAGATAGCTGCAAATGCTTTCAACAACTTCGGGCCACATTTCCGGTGAGATAGCGGTGCTTGGAACCGGCTGTATCCAGGTCGGCAGATACCATATTGAAACAAGTGTTGGTGTGCCCCTCTCCTGAAGTTGCTTTGCCAGGAGAAACTCGCGTTCGAGGTTGCTTCCCGGCGTAACGCGCTCTTCGAAATAAGGCCAGTTGACGTCGTTGGGATTATTGTTGTCATTGGCCGGCTCCCATCGGGTAATGGACATTTGTATTCTTGCCCAGGATGGATTGAGAGTGTCCATATTATACTGCGTCTGAGCGGAGCCAATCGCGAAAGAAAACGCGCCGCCCCAGCCGTCAAAATGGTAGGTCGTCGTGCACGGGTCAACCGCAACGTGGGCCGTGTTGCCGTCCGGCACAGTAGTTGCGAACGTCCTTGCCTCGATTGCCGCCGTCTGGCCGGAAGGCAGGTTGCCGTCTTGGAATTTCATCATAATCCAGTAGTTTGAGTCGCCGAACTGGCGATTGTCCTGCACACCCATCGAAACCACACGGCTCAGCGTCATCTCGATATGAATATCAGCCGACGAGTTATAAATGGTGACCCGGTTGGCATTACCGTAAAGTAAATGATAATTCGGGGGCAAAACGGCGGGCAGGACTGTACTACCCACCAGAGTTGAGCCATTTCGCAGCTCAACCCTGCCCTGTGAATAAACGGAAACGGGAATCTTTATCACATAATAGACGCCTTCCATCGCAGCGTTGGTGTGGGAAGTAACCCCGAGTTGAAGATTTACGTCGTTGATTTCCGTTTGCTGGATGATTTGATAATCAAATTCGTTTCCATCAGCAGTTATTTTTCCCGTCCACTGCCGCAGAGCACCTGCCCCGCTGAAAGTTACATTCGAAGCGTTCCACGATTCACTGCTGGCGTTGGGCGACCATCCTTTCATCGGCACCCAAAAAAGGGTCTGCATTTCAACAAAATCGTCGTTTCCAATGAGATACCTTATGTTGCCCGGCCCATCATTGAAAACCAGCGAAAGCCCCTTTGTATTGAACTGCCAGACGTCCCCCTTCCAGACGCTCGCTTGGTTTACCTCATCGACTCTCCAATAGTAAGCGGTATTGGCGTCGAGAATCGCCGGCG
>CAYLXJ010000006.1:4652-19552 GCA_964387385.1 uncultured Pirellulales bacterium | reverse complement strand
GAAGAGTTTACAAACGATATTCCCAACGTCAGCGAAAGGGCGCTTCGCAATCTCGATGAGCACGGCGTGGTGCGTGAAGGCACGCGTGTGCAGCCGGGGGACATTCTCGTCGGCAAGGTAGTGCCGAAGGGCAAGACCGAATTGACCCCTGAAGAGAAGCTTTTGCACGCCATATTCGGAAGGGCAGGCGAGGACGTTAAGAACGATTCGCTGGAGCTGCCTAACGGATACGAGGGTGTTGTAATCAAAACCGAGAGATTTGTCCGCAGGGGCGCCGGCGGCGAAGAGGGCAAAAAGGCGCTTGCGGCCCAGATAAGGGCGTTTGAGAAAGAGATAACCGCAAAGCAGTGCGTAATTTTCAGGCAAATGATTGCGGAGATTCGTGCAAGTCAGGAAATTGATATTGTTGACCCATCGACGAGGCAGAAGGCGGGCATCAGCGAGGACGACGAGGTAATCGCCGAGCAGGTCGAGAACTGGGACATTAAGTGGGTAAAGCCGGCGGCAATGCGTGAAAAGGTCGAGAAAGTCGCGGAAAAGTTCCTCGAAAAGATAAGAGCTCTTGAGGAAGAGAAAAAGAAACGCATCGAGCGGCTCAAGCACGGTGACGAGCTTCCGAGCGGCGTTATAGAAATGGTAAAGGTTTACGTGGCGACCAAGCGAATAATGTCGATAGGCGACAAAATCGCGGGCCGACACGGCAACAAAGGCGTTATTGCCAAAATTCTGCCGGAAGAGGATATGCCGTTTTTGGAAGACGGGACGCCGCTGGACATACTGCTCAATCCGCTGGGTGTGCCCAGCAGAATGAACGTCGGGCAAATCCTGGAGACGCACCTCGGCTGGGTGGCGAAGGTTCTGGGTTTTACGGCGATAACGCCGGTTTTTGACGGTGCCCACGAAGAAGACATTCAGAAGCTGACCGAAGAGGCCAATGAGAAGATGAATCGCCGCAAAGAGGAGCTTGAAAAAGCAGAGCAGCCGCCTCGTGACGACGAGTTTTTTGTGAAGGTTCCAAAAGGGCTTAAGACGCAGTTGTATGACGGCAGGACGGGGGAGCCGTTCGACCAGCAGGCGACCGTAGGGTGTATGTATATTATGAAACTGCACCACCTCGTTGACGACAAGATTCACGCGCGTTCGACGGGGCCGTACAGCTTGATAACGCAGCAGCCGCTGGGCGGCAAGGCACGGACAGGCGGACAGAGGTTCGGCGAGATGGAAGTGTGGGCTCTCGAGGGTTACGGCGCGGCTTACACCCTTCAGGAGATGCTGACTGTCAAGAGCGACGACGTCGAGGGCAGGACCAAGATTTACGAGTCGATGGTCAAGGGGACAAACAGCCTCGAGGCGGGGACGCCGCTATCGTTTGACGTTCTGTGCAATGAGATAAGGGGGCTGGGTCTGAATATCCAGCTTGAAAAGAAACGTTTGGGGACAACGGTTTTATAAGCTGAGGCCCTGGCGATATAGGAGCAAAAATAAATGATTAGTAATATTTACGACAGGATAAATGATTACGGTTCGGTCAAGATCTCGCTTGCCGGTCCCAATGACATACGAAGCTGGTCTTTCGGCGAGGTCCGCAAGCCCGAGACAATCAATTACCGGACATACAGGCCTGAGAAAGATGGGCTTTTCTGCGAGCGCATATTCGGGCCTGAGCGGGACTGGGAATGCGCGTGCGGCAAGTACAAGGGGACCAAATACATGGGTATTATCTGCGACCGCTGCGGCGTGAAAGTAACGCACAGCAGGGTGCGGCGAAAGAGGATGGGGCATATCAATCTTGCCGCGCCGTGCGTTCATATATGGTTTTTCAAGACGGTGCCGAACCATCTGGGCACGATTTTAGGGATGAAAGGCACCGATATCGAGAAGGTAATTTATTATCAGGACTACGTGGTTATCGACGCGGGACAAACGCCTCTTGAAGCGAGGAAGCTTCTCAGTGAGGAGGAATATCGCGAGGCGAACACCAAGTACGGAAGCTCCTTCAAAGCGATGATGGGAGGCGAGGCCATAAAGGCGCTTCTGGGGCAGCTTAATCTGGATGCGCTGAGCGCGGAATTGCGCCTGGCAATAACCAAGACAAGCTCCGGCCAGAAAATGAAGGACATCAGCAAGCGGCTGAAAGTGATAGACGCGATAAAGACCAGCAATAACAAGGCCGAGTGGATAGTTCTCGAGGTGGTGCCGGTGATACCGCCGGATTTAAGGCCATTGGTTCTTCTGGAAAGCGGCAACTTCGCGACGAGCGACCTCAACGACCTTTACAGAAGGATTATCAACCGCAACAACCGTCTTAAAAAGCTGATGGACCTCAATGCGCCGGAAGTAATTATCCGCAATGAGAAGAGGATGCTGCAGCAGGCGGTTGATTCGCTTATGGACAACGGCCGATGCCGAAGGCCTGTACTGGGCAGCAACAACAGGCCGCTGAAATCCTTGAGCGATATGATAAAAGGCAAGCAGGGCAGGTTCAGAGAAAACCTGCTTGGCAAGCGTGTGGATTATTCAGCGAGGTCGGTGATTGTGATAGGGCCGACAATGAAACTGCACCAGTGCGGCCTGCCGAAGAGAATTGCGCTCGAGTTATATCAGCCGTTTATTATCAGGCAGCTTAAGCAGAGGGGGTTTGCCGACACCATCAAAAGCGCGAAAAAAATGATAGAGCGCCGCGGCGAGCAGATATGGGATATTCTGGAAGAAGTGATTCACCAGCATCCTGTGCTTCTCAACAGAGCGCCCACGCTGCACCGGATGGGCATACAGGCGTTCGAGCCGGTACTTGTAGAAGGCAACGCCATAATGCTGCACCCGCTGGCCTGCAAGGGATTTAACGCCGACTTCGACGGCGACCAGATGGCGGTGCATCTGCCGTTATCTGTCGAGGCACAGGCCGAGGCGCATACGCTGATGATGACGACCAACAACATATTCTCGCCCGCCAACGGCTCGCCGATGGTGGGGCCTTCGCAGGATATGGTGTTAGGTAATTATTACCTTACAAGTATGGTTGCCGGCCAAAAGGGCGAAGGGTCGATATACAAGGACCCGTTCGAGGCGATGCTTGCTTACGATATGGGCAAAATCGCCCTGCACGCAAAAATTAAAGTGCGAATCAGCAAATACGTTGTGCAGGAAGGTCAGAAGGCCAACGGCGCCAGAAGCGATGAAAAAGTTAAGCCGACGGTCGTCGAGACGACGGTGGGAAGATGTATTTTCAACGATATTCTGCCTGAAGAGATGCCGTTCTACAACTGGACGATGGGGCAAAAGCAGCTCAGCAGCGTAATCAGCGACTGCTACCAGATTTCCGGAAGCCAGTACACGGTTGATTTGCTGGATAAAATCAAGGAGCAGGGATTCAGAAGCGCAACATTGTCGGGGCTGAGCTTCGGCGTGATGGATTTGAAGATTCCGAAAAAGAAGCCGGAAATCATCGACGAGACGGAAAAAAGAGTCAAAAAGATTCTGAAGAACTATCAGCAGGGTGTTTTGACCGAGGGCGAGCGTTATAACCAGGTCATAGACGCCTGGACAAATGCCCGCGTGGCGGTGACCAATGAAATGATGAGGGGCCTTAAGGAGGACAAGAAGGATGACGGCTCGCCGTATCTTAACCCGATTCATATTATGAGTATATCGGGCGCAAGGGGAAGTGTTGACCAGATTCAGCAGCTCGCGGGAATGAGAGCGTTAATGGCCAAACCATCGGGCGAGATTATTGAGACGCCGATTAAATCGAACTTCCGCGAGGGCCTGACGGTGCTGGAGTATTTCAGCTCGACGCACGGCGCGCGAAAAGGTCTTGCGGATACGGCTCTGAAGACGGCCAACTCGGGTTACCTTACGCGAAAACTTATCGACGTATCTCAAAATATGATAGTAACAGAGCGGGACTGCGGCACACTGCAGGGGATAACCAAAAGCACCGTAGCCAGAGGTGAGCAGGTCGATATACCGTTATCTCAGCTTATTATCGGCAGGACCGCCAGGGACAATATACGAAATCCGATTACCGATGAAATGATAGTTCGTGAAAACGAGGTTATAACGCCCGAGGCGGCGGCCAAAGTAGAGGCGATGGGCGTTGACGCAATCAGGGTTAGAAGCCCATTGACCTGCGATAGTCCGTTTGGCGTCTGCGCTAAATGTTACGGCTGGGACATGAGCACGGGCAAGCTCGTAGAGGAAGGTCTGCCTGTTGGTATTATCGCTGCGCAGTCGATTGGCGAGCCGGGAACGCAGTTGACACTGAGGACGTTCCACACGGGCGGCGTCGCGTCACGCGCGATTCTCGAACGCGAGCAAAGGGCGACATACGCAGGCAAGATTAAATACCGCGAAATCAACGCCGTAACGTTAAAGCAGGAAGACGGCACAACGAGGACTGTGGCGCTGAAGCGCAACGGTGAAATCGCGATTTTAGACGACAAGGACCGCGAGCTTGACAAGTTCAAGGTTCCTTACGGCGCGGTAATCAGGACTGCTGAAAATGAGCAGGTCAAGGCGGGAGCGATGCTGTTCGAATGGGACCCGCACCGCACGCCGATTCTTGCGGAAGTAACGGGCATGATTCGCTTTGTCGATATCGTCGAAGGCGAAACAATCCGGCTCGAAGAGGAACGCAAAGGACAGGCGGGCGACAAACCCGTCGTAATCGAGCACAAAGGCGACAAGCATCCGCAAATTATGATTGAGGAGGCAGTAGGTGGTGAAGTCTCGCAATCACGTATAAGCAATTTCATTGAGAAAGAATTGGAGTTTGCGTATGTTCCAACTCCGAATCTTCCGCAAGATGATGATACTTTAGAGAAAATATTGACGTTCATCGAAGACGGGATAATGCTTGAGTTCCCAGACCCGGATAAGCCCAATGAGAAGAAACTTCATATTCCGAGGTTCAACAAGAGGAATAAATTTTGTTCCGAGGCGCTAAGTAAAGATGACTTGGATTCAAAGAAAGAGCAATGGCAAAAAGATGCTACCGATACTCAGAGAGGGATTTTTGAAAAGTGTCTTAGAGTTATAAAGTCGAAAGATACAGATTGGTATAACAAAGCCGAGCAGGTTCAAGATAAATCCTTTTATCTACCTGGTCTTTATTTCTACCGTAATAGAAAAACCAAGGTAGTGAATCACGGTTACGTTGGAATGGCGGGTTTACGCAGTGGGAAAGGAATGTACGATCGCATCAAAAATAGTCACGAAAGTCCTGCTCATAAAGATGATAGTTTGCGTGTGAATGTTCAAGAGTGGATTGAAAGACAAGAGGGAGAGGCCGTTGATGGTGGAAAGATACTTGATGTTCACTATTTACCAGCAGGCGCGCGTATCGAGGTTACCGAAGGCCAGAAGGTGCAGGCGGGCCAACTGCTTGCCCATCAGCCGAGGGCAACCGGCGGCACGCAGGATATCACAGGCGGTTTGCCGCGTGTTACCGAGGTGTTCGAGGCGCGTAAGCCCAAAGAGCCGGCGGCGATAGCGGAAATCAGCGGACGAGTCGAGCTTAAAAGCGACAAGCGCAAGGGCAAAATGACTATTACCATCCGGTCGGAATCCGGTATGGAAAAAGAGCACCACGTTCCGCGCGACAGGCACCTCAACGTTCACACGGGCGATTTAGTCGAGGCGGGCGATACGCTGACGGACGGCCCCCTTGTTCCGCACGATATTCTGCGGATTAAAGGCGAAGAGGCGCTTCAGAGATACCTCATAGGCGAGATTCAGAACGTTTACCGCTCGCAGAACGTCAATATTAACGACAAGCACATCGAGATTATCGCGTCGCAAATGATGCGAAAAGTCGAGATAGAGTCGGTTGGCGACAGCCAGTTTTTGCCGGGCGAGGTGGTTGATAAGTTCGAGTTCAGGCGTGAGAATATGCGTCTCAACGAGAGCATCAAGATAGCCAGCGCCGGGGATTCTGCAGAGGTCAAGGAGGGTCAGATAATAGACAAGGCGAAACTTGCCACCATTAACGACAAGATAGAGTCAATAGGAGGCGAGCCGGCGAAGGGCAAAAAGCCGAAGTCAGCGACAGCGAAGACGTTGCTTTTAGGTATTACCAAGGCGTCTTTGCGTTCGGACAGCTTTATAGCGGCGGCGAGTTTCCAGCAGACAACTAAGGTATTGACTGAGGCGGCGCTGAGTCGTAGTGTAGATAAACTTTGCGGCCTTAAGGAAAACGTGATACTCGGGCACCTGATACCAGCGGGCACGGCGTTCAAGCCGTATCTGGAATTAAAGGTCAAGCACCTTGCCGAGGCGCCGCTGCCGAAGGAATTCAGGGAAGAAAAGGAGCTCGAAACGGAAAAAGAGGCCGAGGCAAGAAAACAGGCAGCAATCAAGGAGGCGCTTGGTCTCAAGTAATGAATTTGGCCGCATAAGAGATTTTCACAGCGGTTTTATACGACAGAATCCGCCACGGCGGATAAATTGGAGAAATAGAGTTATGGCGACAATGAACCAGTTGGTAAGAAGGCCCAGGGCCAAGTCGAAGGGGCAAAAAAGACGTTCGGACATAAGCGGCTCGCCTCAGAAAAGGGGCGTTTGCCTTATAGTAAGAACAATGACGCCTAAGAAACCCAATTCGGCATTAAGGAAAATTGCCCGTGTGCGTCTTACCAACGGCAAAGAAGTAACAGCTTACATCCCGGGGATTGACCACAATCTGCAGGAGCACTCGACGGTGATGATTCGCGGCGGCAGGGTAAGAGACCTGCCGGGCGTGCGATACCATATTGTCAGGGGCGTCCTGGATTGCGCGGGAGTAGCCAACCGAAAACGCGGAAGAAGCAAATACGGCGCAAAGAGAGGCAAATAACGAAAGCCGGATAAGGAACGGATTCCCGCTTACGCGGGAATGACAAAAATTGAGCAGCGAGGAACAGAAGAATGTCAAAAAAAGCAACGGCATCGCAGGAACAGTTGAAGCCGGACGGCAAATATAACAGCAGGTTGGCCGGCAAATTCATTAACTGCCTGATGCTGCAGGGAAAAAAGAGCGTCGCGCAGAAGATATTTTACGACGCGATGGACATAATTGCCGAGAAGGAAAAATCGGCGCCGCCGATTGAGGTTTTCGAGAAGGCGGTAAACAATGTAAAGCCGGCCATCGAGGTCCGCAGCAAGCGCGTGGGCGGGGCGAGCTACCAGGTTCCTATGCAGGTAAGCTCAAAAAGGCAGCAGTCGCTTGCGATACGCTGGATACTCGATGCCTCAAGAGGCGCCAAGGGCAAGGCGATGAGCGAACGGCTGGCTGCCGAACTGTTAGAGGCCTATCAAGGCAAGGGCGGCGCTATGATGACCAGAGAGAACGTGCATAAGATGGCGGATGCCAACAAGGCGTTCGCGCATTTTGCGTGGTAAGAAAAAAAATGTAACTGCCACGGGGGTAGCACAGGACCGTGGCAGTTTTTTTATACCTATTTTGCGTTTAGCCGTCGCCGAAACGGCGACTGGAGCGACCGTGCCGGCCGCTGCTAAACATAGTGGTTGAAAATAATGTCAAGTGATTTGAAAAAAACGAGAAATATAGGGATTATCGCCCACATAGATGCCGGCAAGACGACGGTGTCTGAACGGATTTTGTATTACGCGGGCAAGACATACAAAATGGGCGAGGTCCATGAGGGCACGGCGGTTATGGACTACCTCGAAGAGGAGCAGAAAAGAGGCATTACCATAACGTCTGCGGCGACGAAATTCCCGTGGCAGGACGCCGAAATAAACCTGATTGATACGCCCGGGCACATCGATTTTACGGCAGAGGTCGAAAGGTCGCTTCGCGTGCTGGATGGTGGCGTGATTGTTTTTGACGGCAGCGAGGGGGTGCAGGCGCAGAGCGAAACGGTGTGGCGGCAGGCGCAGAAATATGGAGTTCCTTGCCTGTGTTTTATTAACAAGATGGACAAGGTCGGCGCGGATTTTGCGATGAGCGTCGATAGCATCAGGGAAAAGCTGGCGGCGCACCCGATTGTAATACAGCTTCCGCTCGGCTCATCGGACAGTTTCAGGGGAGTAATAGACCTTATAAAAATGCACGCGGTTGTTTTCGATACTAAAAAGCTTGGGGCGAGTTTCGAGGAAATTGAAGTGCCCGCTGAATTTCGCAACGACGCCTGGCAGGCAAGACACAATCTGCTCGAGTCGGCTGCCGAGTTCGATGAGGAGATGATGGATTGCTACGTCCACGACAAGGACATAAGCCAGGAGATGATTAACCGCGCGATAAGGAAGGGGACGTTGGCCGCTAAATTACACCCTGTATTTTGCGGTTCAGCGTTACAATATATCGGTATTCAGCAGCTTTTGGATGGTGTGGTGGCGTATTTGCCGTCGCCTCTTGATAGGCCCGCGATTGTTGCGCATCAGCCGGATGACGAGAAAAAGGAAATTGTCGTCAAATGTGACCCGAAGGCGAGTTTCGTTGCTCTTGCGTTTAAGATAATAAGCGAGCCGCACGGCGACCTGAATTTTCTGCGGATATATCAGGGGACATTGAAATCGGGAAGCAGGGTGCTCAACGTTACGCGCGATAAACGTGAGAACATCACACGAATTTTCGAAATGCATGCCAGTGAGCGAAAGATTCTGGAGCAGGCGGGGGCAGGGGACATAGTCGCGGTGGTAGGGCCTAAATACACGATTACGGGCGATACGCTGAGCGACCCCAAAAAGCCGGTGCTGCTGGCCAGAATTTCGTTTCCGCAGACGGTCATCAGTATGTCGGTCGAGCCCAAGACATCGGCGGACAAAAACAAGCTGGGCGAAGCCCTTGCGGCCTTGAGGCGGGAGGACCCCACTTTCGAATCAAAGGTTGACCCAGAAACAGGGCAAATGGTCATAAGCGGTATGGGAGAGCTGCACCTTGAGATTTTACAGCATAAGCTGCTAAAGGAAAGAGGACTGGATATCAGGGTTGGGAAACCTCGTGTGGCTTATAAAGAGGCGATTACAAAGTCGGCGGAGGGAGAAGGGAAGTTTGTGCGTCAAACTGGGGGAAGAGGGCAATATGGGCATGTTGTTCTGCGGGTAGAGCCGCTTTTGACAGAAGACGGGCACTGGAGCAGGGAAATAGTGTTCGAAAACGAGGCGGGGGGCGACAGGGTGCCGAGGGAGTTTGTGGGGGCGGTTGAAAAGGGGGTCAGAGACGCCCTGGGAACGGGTGTTTTGGCGGGCTATCCCGTTATGGGGATTAGAGTTACGTTAATTGACGGTTCTTATCATACAGTTGATTCATCAGACATAGCTTTTGAACAGGCGGCTACTCTTGCGATTAAAAACGTGATAGAAAAGGCGGGGCCTGTGCTTTTAGAACCGGTTATGAAGGTAGAAGTGATGGTTCCGGAGGCCAATTTCGGGATAGTTCAGGCCAGTTTGCTTGCAAAAAGGGGGTTTATAACGGGCAGCAAGATTCACGGAAAAACGCGAACAATCGACGCAATGGTGCCGTTATCGGAGATGTTCGGTTATTCCAGCGAGATAAGAAGCGCGACGGCCGGGCGGGGCACTTTTACCATGGAGCCAAGCAGTTATGAGAGGGTCCCCCAGCAGCTGGCGGAAAAAATAATTATTTGAAAAAATTTAAAATTTTTTTTTATAAGTTGTTGACGAGATTTGCTTGTTGTGTTAAATTGCTTGTTTTTCAGCCGTAGCGAGCAAAAGCCACGGACGGCTTTGCGATAGACGAGTTGGGCTGTAACACGTCAGCGAATCGCGGTATCAGGGATGGTTTGGTTTAAGGTTTGTTTTAGTAAGGGGTACAGGCAGGAGCTGTTATAAGCCCTGCAGAAGACGTAAAACCCCGATTCGTTAAGGAAGGCGACTGATAAAAGGACGCTCCCGTTTACGGGGGAGCACCCGACAGTCAGTCAATGCCTATCCTGCCACAATGTGAGATACGCTGCCGGCGAGGCAAGGTGAAAAGCCGGTGAGGGTATATTTTGTTTTTATAAATTGTGTTGGCGGATTGACAAAAAAGAAAAAGAAAATTGAAAAGTTGGACGCAAAGATATGGCCGGTGAGACGGAAAGAATAAAGATAAGGATGGAGGCGTATGACCACAGGATACTGGACGCCTCCGCCAAAGAAATCGTGGAGCACGCCAGGCGCACGAACGCTCGCGTCAGCGGGCCGATTCCCTTACCGACACGGATTGAAAGGTACACGGTGCTGCGAAGCCCTCACATCGACAAAAAGAGCCGTGAGCAGTTCGAACTTCGCACGCACAAGCGTTTGATTGATATACGCGAGGCCAACGCAAGGACGGTTGAGATACTCAATCGGCTGGTGGTGCCCGCGGGAGTTTTTGTAAAGATTAAAGCATAACGGGAATATTAAAGTGGCAATGTTGCTGGGTAAAAAAGTCGGGATGACACAGGTTTATGACGAGCAGGAACGGCTGCTGCCGGTAACGGTAATACAGGCAGGTCCCTGTGTGATAATGCAGGTCAAGACCGAAGAGACGGACGGCTACAAGGCGGTGCAGTTAGGTTACGATGACGTAAAGGCGTCGCGCAAGATAAAGTCCGACATTGGGCACGCCGAGAAGGCAAAAACGACGCCAAAGCGGTTCATCAGGGAGATGCGTCTGGCCGGCGACGATAAGACGGAATACAAGGCGGGTGACTCGCTGACGGTTTCGGTGTTCACTGAGACGAAGCGTGTCGATGTCATCGGGACAAGCAAGGGCAAGGGTTTCGCAGGCCCGATGAAGCGATGGCATTTCGGCGGTATGCCCGGCTCACACGGGACCGAGCGCAAGCACCGCTCGCCCGGCTCGCAGGCCGGCTACGGAACGGACCGCGGCCACGGCGGTGATATCAAGCGCGGCAAGAAAATGGGCGGGCACATGGGTGCAGAAAGAGTAACAGTAAAGACACATCGGTTAGTATCAATAGACACGGAAAATAATCTGCTTGTAGTCAAAGGGTCGGTGCCCGGGCCGACAGGCGGATACGTAATAGTGCGAAGCGCCCAAAAAGGATAGTGTGAATTAAAATGATAAGGTTGCCTGTTTACAACAGAGACGGACAAGAAGTTGAAACACTGAAGGTCGATGAGTCGGCCTTCGGCGGGCGGGTGAGATACGCACTATTGAAGCAGGCGATAGTGATGTATCACGCCAACAAGCGCGTGGGCACGGCTGCGAACAAGAGCAGGGGGATGGTCGAGGGTTCTACAAAGAAGATATACGCCCAGAAGCACACGGGCAACGCCCGTGCCGGCACGATAAGGACGGCCAAGCGGGTGGGGGGCGGCGTGACGTTCGCAAAGAAAGCGAGGGACTTCAGCCGGAGTATGCCGAAAAAGCAGAGGCATCTTGCGAGGGACTCGGCGATACTCGCGAAACTGCTGAGCGACAACGTGGTAGTCGTTGACCAGTTGAAATTAGACAAGCCCAGGACGAAGGATTTCTCGGCGGTATTGGGCAAACTCAAGATTGACCGGAGCTGCCTTGTGGTAACGAGCGATTTCGATGAGACGCTGTGGAAGTCGGCGAGGAATATATCGAAGGTTTCGATGCAGCCGGTAGTCGAGTCGAACGCGGGGGACATCTGCAGGCACACCAAGCTATTGTTTACAAAAGACGCGTTTTTAGCGCTGGTGAATAAAAACAAGGGGAGCGAGAGTAATTCGTAGGACTAATGGAAGACCATAATATCATATTAAGGCCATTGATTACGGAACAGGGAACGCACCTTGCGGGCAAAATCGGCGCGTATGCGTTCGAGGTAAATAAGGACGCCAACAAGCAGCAGATAAAAGGCGCCGTCGAGCGATTATACAGCGTGAAAGTGAGCAAAGTGAGGACCGCCAACAGAAAAGGCAAAATGAGACGCAAGGGCAGGACGTGGGGGTTCACTCCCGACTGGAAGAAGGCGGTAGTTTATCTTGAAAAGGACTATCACATAGACCTGTTTTAAATAAAGAAAGTAAGAAGTGATATGGGAATCAAATTTTACAATCCGACAAGCAACGGGCGAAGAAACAGCTCGGTAAACGACTTTGCCGAACTGACGGTTGACAGGCCTGAGAAGTCGCTCTGCATTCGCATAAAGAAGTCGGGCGGCAGGAATCACAGCGGAATGACTATGTGCAGGTTCAGAGGCGGCGGAGCGAGAAGCATCTACCGCCTTATTGATTTTAAGAGAAATAAAGACAATGTGCCAGCCAGAGTAGCGACGGTGGAATACGACCCGAACAGGAATTGTTACATATCGCTGTTGCACTACGCCGACGGTGAGAAGCGATATATTCTGGCGCCGGAGGGTTTGAAGCCGGGTGACAAAGTGGAAAGCGGCATGAGCTGCGAGCCGAAAATCGGCAACGCAATGCCTCTTGAGACGATACCGGGCGGCATGGAAGTTCATAATATCGAATTGACGGCCGGTCAGGGCGGCAAAATGGTCCGCGGGGCGGGCAACGCCGCAAAAATCTTGGCCAAAGAGGGCGACTGGGTAACGCTTATTTTGCCCAGCGGCGAAATGAGAATGGTCCGCAAGGAATGCCGGGCGACAATCGGCCGGCTTAGCAACGCGGATTATCAGAACATCACCTGGGGCAAGGCCGGCAGGACACGGCATAAAGGCCGAAGAGGCCACGTCAGGGGTAAGGCACAAAATCCCGTATCGCACCCAATGGGCGGCGGCGAAGGAAGAAGCAACGGCGGAAGACATCCCTGCTCGCCGACGGGCGTGCTGGCAAAGGGCGGCAAGACAAGAAACCCGCGAAGGATAAGCAACAAGCGAATCATCCGCAGACGCAGAAGCACCATTCAGGGACAACAAACAGTGTAAGCCGGGAAAGGAATTATCAGGGCCGACAGGCCTGTTTGAGGAAATAGTATGAGTAGATCGATTAAAAAAGGGCCATACGTTGACGCTAAGCTGTTCGCGAAGGTCAACAGGCAGATACAGACGGGAATCCGCGACCCGATAAAGACGTGGGCAAGAAGGTGCACGATAATCCCGGAGTTTGTGGGCTATACCTTTCTTGTGCACAACGGCAAGATTTTCAACAAGGTTTACGTGACGGAAGATATGGTCGGGCACAAATTGGGCGAGTTTTCGCTGACGCGGATATTCAGGGGTCACTCGACGAGAAAGGTCGAGGAAGGCGCTGCACCTGCGGCGGAGTAAGGTCAGAAGATTATGCTAAGCGCAGTTAAATTAAAACAGATTAGTAAAGAACGCAAGGTAAGCGTGGAACAATTAGCAGGCCAGCTTGCCAGAGCGGGTCTGGATAAAAAGGCGGCCATTTCGGCTGTTAAGAACTGGCAAAAGGGTCTCTTTAAGCCGATACCCCGTACGGAGGATATTCAGCGCCTTGCAACCTCGCTGGGCGTTGAACTCAATGATTTACGTGAATGGCATAGTTCATATCAATACGCTCCGCTTGCTCCTCGCAAGGCCCGGCTTGTTACACAGCTCATAGCGGGCAGGCCTGTGCAGGACGCTCTCGATATTTTGAAGTTCACACGTAAACGTTCTGCTGAAATGGTGAGCAAAATTTTGCGCTCGGCGATAGCCGACGCCGACGAGCAGGAAGCGGACGTTGAAAATCTTTACGTAAGCCAGGCGCGGGTTGACGGCGCAGGCATCAGAATCGGCACCAAGAGATGGATTGCCAAGGACAGGGGCAGAGCGCATGCGCTTCACAAGCTTGGCTGTCATATACACGTATCGGTATCGCAGATTTAACCAGGAATCGAAAAATAAAATATGGGTCAAAAGACATCGCCAATAGGGTTCAGGACAGGTATAACGCGGGGCTGGGACAGTACGTGGTTCGCGGGCAAGGCCGACTACGGGACGTTCCTCGTTGAAGACCAGAAGATTCGCCGCTACATCGACAATAAATATAATCGCCAGATGCCGAAGGGTGGTGTCGCGAAAGTCGAGGTAGTGCGGACGCGAAACGAGGTAACAGTAACGCTTCACTCGGCGAGGCCCGGCGTTGTGATTGGACCTCGCGGAGGCGAGGTCGATAAATTACGCGAGGAAATAGAGGCACTGACGGGCCGAAAGGCGACCATAAACGTCGTTGAGATAAAAGAACCGGACCTGAACGCCTTTTTGGTTGCCGAGGCGATTGCCGAGGAACTTGTAAAGCGTGCGTCATTCAGGCGTTCGATGAAACAGCATTGCGAGGCAGCGATGAACGCCGGCGCCAAGGGCGTGAAGATTATGTGCTCAGGGCGATTGGCGGGAGCTGAGATAGCCAGACGTGAAATGCAGAAAATGGGAAGTATCCCGCTGCATACTCTTGATGCGGACGTCGATTACTCTACGGCCCGCGCCGAGACGACCTACGGCACAATCGGAATCAAGGTCTGGATATACAAGGGCATTTTTGGTGAGCAGCCGGAGGTCAGGCAGGCAAGGCGTCGTCGGCCGTTCAGGCGAGAGGAAGTTTCCGGCGGCGAGATTAGACGAAGACCGGCAGCAGCGGAGCAGTCGGGCGCAGAAGCGGTGCCTCCGCAAAGTCCCGGCGGGCCGCCCGCTGCGGGACAATCTGAAAGTGTTAGTCCGCAGGGAAATTAAACACCTGCGTTTTAAACAATCTTTGTTTGGTTACAGTTTTTAGTACAGGGTAAGCAGTATGGCAATGATGCCGAAAAGAGTGAAGTACCGCAAGAGCCAGCGAGGCAAGATGAAAGGCAACGCGAGCCGGACAAATTCCGTTTCGTTCGGCGAGTATGGCCTGCAGTCGCTTGAGACAAGCTGGATCAGCGGCAAGCACATAGAGGCCGGCCGGGTTGCCGCGACGCATTATCTGCATCGCGAGGGCAAGGTTTACCTTCGGATATTCCCGCACAAGCCGGTAAGCGCCAAGCCCCTTGAGACACGTATGGGCAAGGGCAAAGGCGAGCCGGCGTTCTGGGTGGC
>CAYLXJ010000006.1:0-4642 GCA_964387385.1 uncultured Pirellulales bacterium | reverse complement strand
AGCGCTATGGCTGGAACCAGGGCTCGATGTCTGGACGGGCCGCGGGCGGCGAGGGAGAGGGGCGGCAGGGGTGGCCAGGGTCCGGCCGGGGACAATTATGTTTGAGGTATCGGGCGTCGGTGAGGAAGTCGCCAAACAGGCGCTTGTGCGTGTGGCGCACAAGATGCCGGTAAAATGCAGATTAGTCAGGCGCAGACGCGCGATTGCATAAGGGTATTGTAATGAAGGCAAAAGAATATCGTGAGATGAGCACCGACGAGCTTGAGAACAAGGTAGGCGAGCTTCATCGGCATATATTCGATTTGCGGACGCAATCGACGACGGAAAAGCTTCAGGACTGCCGAGCGTCGATAAATACTCGCCGCGAGATAGCGCGGATTAAGACGGTGCTGCACGAGCGCAAACTATCCGCTGAGAAAAAATAAGGAAACAGAGGATGCAGGAAAGCAAGGTCAAAACAACACAGGCAGTAGTGGTTAAAAAAAGCGGCAACAAGAGCATAAAGGTCGCTTTGAATTACATTTACAGGCATCCGAAGTATCATAAAATTCTCAAGAGGCAGACGCGGCTGATTGTTCACGACGAGCGCAACGAGGCAGGAACGGGCGACGTGGTTGAAATCGCGGGTTGCAGGCCCTACAGCAAGAACAAGAGATGGCGTCTGGTTCGGATAGTGAAAAAATCAGCCGGCGAGCAGCCGCAAATAGAGCTGGGAAGTGAAAAATGATACAACAGGAAACAATGCTGAATATCGCCGACAATTCCGGCGTAAAGTCGGCGCAGTGCATTCGCGTGCTGGGTAAATCCGGCGCACGGGGCAAATATACCCGTGCGGTCGCTCAAATAGGTGATATCGTGTGCGTGGCGATTAAGAAATGGCTGCCCACCTGTCAACTGGACAACAAGAAGGTGCACAAATGCGTAATCGTGCGGACAAAGCAGCCGGTAAAAAGGCCCGACGGCAGCTATGTCAGATTCGATACCAATTCAGCAGTCATGATTGACGCCGAGGGCAATCCCATAGGCACGAGAATTTTCGGCGCTGTAGCTCGCGAACTTCGCGAGAAAAACTATATGAAAATTATATCGCTTGCCAGCGAGGTAGTGTAAGGGCAGGCGTTGAGGCGGCATAATGGCGATACATATTAAAAAAGACGATATGGTGCAGGTGATAGCGGGCGACTCGAAGGGCGCGACGGGCAAGGTGCTTCGCATCCTGCGGGACGAGAACAAGGTTATCGTTCAGGGTCTGAACCTGGCGAAAAAACATGTGAAACCGTCGCGTAAAAGCCCGTCCGGCGGCAGGATTAATATCGAGCAGCCGATTCACATAAGTAACGTCCTGCCGGTCAATCCCAAGACATCGAAAGGCACGAGAGTGCATTATGAAATAGGCAAGGACGGCTCTAAGATACGGGTTGCCAAAGATGGCAGCAAAATCAGCGACGTGAGGTTCGCTAAGAAGAAATAGGCGAAATAGAAATGGCGCGTTTGAAGGACTTATACAAATCGAAGATTATCGCGGAACTTGTAAAAGAGTTCGGCTACAAGAACCGGATGGCGGTGCCCCGGCTGGAGAAGATAGTCGTATCGATGGGCGTGGGCAAGGCCGCACAGGACAAGAAGTTTATCGACCTCGCAAAGGCCGACTTGGTGAGCATAACCGGGCAGATGCCGCTGATATGCAAGGCCAAGAAGAGCGTATCGAATTTCAAGGTTCGCCAGAGGCAGGAGACCGGTCTTAAAGTAACCCTGCGAGGCGAGCGGATGTACGAGTTTATGGACCGACTCATTGCACTGGCGATACCCCGCGTTCGCGATTTTCGCGGGCTTAGCCCCAACGGTTTCGACGGCAGGGGCGCATACTCGATGGGTCTTTCGGAACAGACGGTTTTTCCGGAAATCAACCAGGCCAAGGTTGAGTTCCAGCAGGGTATGAATATCACGTTTGTAACGACGGCCAAAACAGATGACGAGGCAAGAAGGATGCTGGCGCTGTTCGGGATGCCTTTCAGGGCGAAGGGCGGCTCGAAAGCCGAACGGTTACAGGAATAATCAATAAGACGGAACATTAAAAGTTTTAGCAGGAAAATATGACGACAAAGGCCCTTATAAACAAGTCAAATAAAGAACCAAAGTTCAAGGTCAGGCGTTACACCCGCTGCCAGATTTGCGGCAGGGCAAGGGCGGTATATCGGAAGTTTAAAATCTGCCGGCTGTGTTTTAGAAAACTGGCCAACGAAGGCAAGATACCCGGCGTCAAAAAGGCAAGCTGGTAAGGGCCGGCACTGGAGAAAATCAGAGAAACGATATGAGTTTAAGCGACCCCATAGCGGATATGTTAACAAGGATTCGCAACGCGATGCGAATAAAGAGCAGGCAAGTCAACGTCAAATGCTCAAAAGTTTGTATGGCGATAGCGTCTGTCCTGAAAAGCGAAGGTTATATCGAAGATTTCGAGCGTATCGAGGACGCCAAACAGGGGCTCATAAGGATTACGCTGAAATACGACCAGACAGGAACAGGCGCAATCGAGCAAATCCAGCGTGTCAGCAAGCCGGGAAGACGGGTTTACTCGCCGGTTGATGATTTGCCGGTGGTGATGAATGGAATGGGGATAGCGGTGGTCTCAACGAGCAAGGGTATGATGAGCGACAAAAGCTGCCGGCAGGCGAAAATCGGCGGCGAGATAATTTGCACGGTGTACTAATGAGTCGTATAGGAAATAAACCAGTCAGCGTTCCGGCGGGCGTAAAAGTCGAGCAGAAGGGCCGGCATATAAAGGTCAGCGGTGCCGCAGGCACGCTGGAGATAGATTGTCATTCTAACATACAGGTCCGGCTCGAGGACAATAAGCTTGTTGTCGAAAACAAGCACCCAGAGGTTCGGCAGGACAGGGCACTTCACGGGACAATGAGGGCGCTTCTGGAAAATATGGTTGAGGGTGCAAGCAAGGGTTTTGAAAGGAAGCTCGAGATTTACGGCACGGGTTATACAGTAAAAGAACAGGGCGGCAAACTTGTAATGCAGGTCGGTTTTGCCAACCCTGTAGAGATGGACATACCTAAAAGCGTCAAAGTCAAAATAGAAGTCCCGGCCACCAGAGGCGATGATACGCCGGCTAAATTTACGCTTGCCGGGCCTGATAAGTGTATATTGAACCGCTTCGCCGCGGACGTCCGCAAGGTAAGACATCCTGAGCCGTATAAGGGCAAAGGGATTCGTTACGCAGGCGAAATTGTAAAACGCAAGGTCGGCAAGACATTTACTTCCGGGACGACAGGTTAAAATAATGAGCAGGAAAAACGTTCAAAGAGCGGCACAGAGACGAAAATTTCACGTGCGTAAAAAGGTTCACGGCACGCCCGAGCGGCCGAGGTTGTCGGTATTCCGCTCCGGCAGGCATATATACGCACAGATTATAGACGATGCGGCGGGCCTGACGCTGGCATCAGCCAGCACAAAGGCAAAGGCCCTGCGCGACAAAATCGCGAAGACAGGCAACAAGAAGGCCGCGGAAATAATAGGCGAGGCGATTGCCAAAGAGGCAACAGGCGTCGGGATAAAGTGCGTGTGTTTTGACAGAGGGCCTTACAAGTTTCACGGCAGGGTCAAGGCGCTCGCCGATGCCGCAAGAAAAGCAGGACTTGTTTTTTAAAACAGTAAGCCAGGAGAAAGAAATTGGCATTAGAACAACAAAGAGAATTTGAGTCAGAAGAATCGCCGCTTGAAGATACGGTAGTCAAGGTGTTTCGCTGTGCCAAGGTAGTAAAGGGCGGGCGGAGATTCAGCTTCGGCGCATTGGTGGTGGTGGGCGACCGTAACGGGACGGTTGGTTACGGTTACGGCAAGGCCAACGAGGTGCCGCAGGCGGTCGAGAAGGCGGTAAAGGAAGCGAAAAAAGACCTCAGAAAGATAACGCTGATGGGCAGGACGATTCCGCACCAGATAACCGGAAGGTTCGGCTCGACGCGTGTTGCAATAGTGCCGGCAAGCCCGGGAACGGGCGTAATAGCCGGCTCAAGCGCTCGCGCGGTGCTGGAATACGCGGGCGTCGCGGACGTGCTGACAAAGGTTTACGGCAGCACATCGGCAAAGAACGTCGTCAAGGCAACAATGGACGGCTTACTGAGATTACGCAGCAAAGAAATGGTCGAGGCGCTTCGGGGCGTAGAGGTTCAGCAGGTAAAAAGGTGGTGATACGAGAAATGTACGAGTGGCAGATAACATCCGTCGCGGGAAAACATAAATCGCACAAACGTCTGGGCAGGGGCACAGGAAGCGGTCACGGCAAGACCTGCGGCAGGGGACACAAAGGCAGTCGCAGCCGGTCAGGCGCAGACAGGTCGTCATCGCGCGAGGGCGGCCAGATACCGATGTTCAGGCGTATGCCCAAACGCGGATTCAGCAACTTCGCGTTCGAGCATAAATACGAGGTAGTAAACGTTTCGCAACTGGAAAGATTCGAAGACGGCTCGACTGTGGGCCTTGAGCGGCTTTGCGAGGTCGGCCTGGTAAACAGCCCCGAAAGCAGGGTAAAGATTCTGGGAAGCGGCGAATTAACCAAACGCCTGGAGGTGGCAGCACACAAGTTCAGTAAATCCGCCGAGGAAAAGATTACCGGCTGCGGCGGAACGGTCAA
>CAYLXJ010000005.1:12335-19699 GCA_964387385.1 uncultured Pirellulales bacterium | reverse complement strand
TGTCGATACGGCGTATAGAATGTTGGCATGCCGGTATATAGATGGACAGGTCAAAGCCCTGAAAAGGCAGCTCCGCGGGGCACGGCTTGCGCGAGATATTGAATATGTCCATCAGGCGAGAGTCGCGTCCCGGCGATTGCGGGCCGCTTTGCGAATGTTCGCCGATTGCTTCCCGCAGGGCAGGGTTGACAGGTGGCGAAGACAAATCCGACGGCTGACACGGCGATTAGGCGCGGCCCGGGATACCGATGTCCAGATTGTTTTCCTGAAGAAGTTTATTTCCGATTTGCCCCCAAAATCGAAGAAATTTAAACCCGGCCTGCGACGTCTTATGCTTCGGCTGAAACAGCGCCGACAGGCCGTTCAGCCGAAAGTTGTCAAGGTCCTGGACCGGCTCGATAAAAAGAAGGTCCTTGCAGAAATCACCACACTCACCGCCGGGCTGAAAACGGAGGACGGAAAACAGAGGACAGAAAAAAGAAGTCCGTCATCTGTCATCAATCATTTGTCATCCGAAATTCAAAGTCCGTTTGTGTTTCAGCAGGCGGGAAAGCACATCAGCGAACGTCTGGCGGAATTGGTTTCATTCGAGAAATCACTCGATAACCCCAAAGACGGTGCGGGTCATCACCAGATGAGAATCGCGGCGAAACGACTGCGCTATACCCTCGAAATCTGCAATCTGCCTTTTGAAAACCGGCTCGGGGAGCATATAGAAGGAATGAAACGGCTCCAGTCGCTGTTAGGCAAGCTCCACGATGCCGACGTCTGGCTTGATGATGTTAAGGATTTCAGCAGGGATGAAAAAAAACGTATGGTCGAATATCTCGGCTCCGCGAGGGCATTTAAACGCCTTAAACGGGGTCTCGACTATCTTGTCAGGCAGCTTAGAAAGGACCGGAAGGCACTTTTCGAGAAAAGTGTTCAGTTCTGGAAAGATTTTGCCGAACAGGATTTTTGGAACAAGCTCTATGCAATCCTTAAAGAACACAACTGTGCCATTTCCAAAATTGAAAATCACGTTTCCTCACAAGTTACAGGCAGGGAAATAACCGGTGTCGGGACAAAAACATAAAATAGCGGTCCTCAGCGACGTTCATGGCAATTTACCTGCCCTTGAGGCGGTGCTGGCGGATTGCGAGAAACATTGCGTAGGACAAATCTGGTATCTGGGAGATTTCGTCGGCTACGTTCCTTTTCCTAACGAAGTCACAGAACGCCTGCGAGATAAAAACGCTGTCAGTATCGTTGGAAATTATGATTTGAAATTTCTTTCATTTGCACGTTACGCTCGAAAATGTAAAAAGAGAAAAACGCTGGAAATGTACGCTGCTTTTGAATGGAACTACAAGGCGCTCACGGGGGCCAATAAACGTTACCTGCAAAAGCTGCCGAAAGAAAGACGGCTTAAAATAGCGGGGCTTGATGTTCTTTTAACACACGGCAGTCCTGCTGATAACGAAGAAGGCATCGGCCCAATGATGCCTGCGGAACGTCTTAACGAGCTTTCTAAAATCGCAAAGGCGGACGTGGTATTATGCGGCCATACTCATCGGCCTTTCAAAAAACGTGCAGGTCGCGTACTTTTTGTCAATGCAGGCAGCGTTGGCAGACCCGAAGGAGATAAACGCGCCTCGTACGCGATCATCGGTCTTTCTCAAGGACGTGTGACGGTCAGACATTACAAGGTGGAATATGACATAAACAGGGCAGCTAACGCAATCCGCGAGGCGGCTTTGTCGGCCGGCTTAATCGAGACAATCGAAAAGGCCGCCAGTTTGGATATTCTTAATAAACATCAGAAGGTGAAAGTAACTCTTACGGATGAACAACGGCTCGAGGCCGTGCTTAATCTGGCAGAAAAATGCGATTACGACAAGCAGCATACTCATCGGGTCGTAAAACTTGCTTTGCAGCTTTTTGACGGACTTACCAGATTGCATCACTTGGGAACTAAAGAGAGATTTCTTCTTTGCTGCGGCACAATTCTTCACGACATCGGCTGGGTTGAGGGGCAAAAGGGACATCATAAGGTTGCTCTTAGAATTATTATGGAAGACAAAACCCTGCCGTTTGATTTTCGCGACAAAAGCATAATAGCGCTTCTGGCGAGATACCATCGCAAACGAGTGCCCGCCGATAGCGATGTATATTACCGCGAATTAACCGCCAAAGACAAAACACTCCTCCGCAAGCTCGCAGGTATCCTTCGTATCGCCGACGGCCTTGACTGCTCACACCTCAATCTCGTTCAAAAAATCAATTGCACCCTTAGACGCAATTGTCTGGAGCTTGTTTGCATCTCTAAGGGGCTGCCGGACGAGGAATTTTCGGCTGCCGACAAAAAGGCAGACCTGTTTAGGCAGACGTTCGGAAAAAAAGTCGTATTCCGCTTTAAAACAACCTGACGAATCAAAAAAGGCGTGCGTTTTATTAACAGAATACTAACAATCTTTTAAACTTATATGGGCTTGAAAAACACGGCTCGCGGATTTAACATATAGAGTTTCAATGACCCCTTTAGCCCAAAAAATTGATGATTCGTCCGCCGTCAAAACGCTTGCGGCGATTGACATCGGATCCAATTCCATCCGGATGGTTATTGCCCAGCTTTTGCCTGACGGACGGCTCGAAACGCTCGAACGCTTGCAGCGTGCGGTTCGTTTGGGTCAGGACACCTTTCGGACGGGAGGAATCAAAGCAACGACAATTCGCGCCGCTATTCTTATTCTTCGCGACTTTCAAAATGTTCTTAAAACCTACAATGTAGCATTGCTTAAGGTCGTCGCGACAAGCGCTGTCCGGGAAGCGGCCAATATGGACACCTTCGTTGACCAGGTTCTTATGGCCACTGGTCTCGAAGTATCTATTATCAGCTCTTCCGAGGAAAGCCGTTTAATAGTTGCCGCCGTTCGTCACGCCGTCGGTAAAATTCGCTTGGCAAAGCGAAGCTCGCTGGTAGTCGAGGTGGGAGGCGGAAGCACGGTTCTTAATCTGCTGCGTAAAGGGCAAATAACCACTTCACGAAATCTCGCAATGGGTTCAATACGGCTTCAGGAGGTTTTGGCCACCAGCACAGAGTCCGCCGACCGCGGCGCCGAGATGATTCGACATCAGGTAGCCGGCATTATGTCCACAGTGCAGGGGTTGATTCCCCTCAAGCAGGTTAAAACTATTTACGCAATAGGAGGTGACCTTCGCTGGGCTGCTGACCGTATCGGAAAACCCACGAGTATTGAGAATCTTCGCCGCGTGTCAGCTAAAGACCTCGATATGCTTATTGACGCTTCTCAACACCACACAATTGATAAGCTCGCAAAAAAATACGGCCTATCGTTCAGTGATGCTGAAACGCTGATACCTGCGTTACTTATATTTCAAGTTCTTCTTCGTTCGACAAATGCCAGGGAAATTCTCGTATGCGATGTATCTATGCGTGACGGCCTGCTTCTGGACCTGGCACAAATTGCTCTCGGCAAACGGCAAGAATCCTCATACGGCGATGTTATACGCTCCACGTTGTCAATGGCCCAAAAATATCACGTTGATCTCAAACACGCCCAGCACACCAGAGAGCTTTCGGTAAGGTTTTTCGATGAAATGTTAGGAGAACACACTCTCGATAAACGATACCGCATCGTGCTTGAGGTCGCCGCACTGCTTCACGAAGTCGGGACCTTCGTATCCAGCCGGGGCCACCACAAACACAGTTTCTATTTAATCGCAAACTCCGAGATTCCCGGGCTTACACAGGAGCAATTACAGTTAGTTGCCCACGTTGCACGCTATCATCGCCGAAGCAGGCCAAAATCGACCCATGTCGAGTATGTGGCACTGCCGCGCGAAAGCAGAATGGTCGTCAACAAGCTTGCTGCCATTCTCAGGGTCGCCGACTCCTTAGACGCCAGCAGGATACAGCACGTCAAAAATTTGAATTTCAAATTTGACGACGGCGGCTTGATTATTGCCATACCCACGACAGCCGGCCTCAGTTTGGAAAAGCATACACTCGCAATGAAAGGTGATTTATTCGAAGATATTTACGGATTGCAGATTCGCTTGGAAAAAAGCTGAATCATTGGATTTGAGTTATGAGCAAAGACATCGACCTTAAAAAACCGCAATTACTGATAAACCGTGAATTAAGCTGGCTCGAGTTTAATGAAAGGGTCTTGAAGGAAGGTCTTTGCGAGGAGCTTCCTTTGGGGGAACAGCTCAAATTCCTGTCAATCGTAAGCTCGAATCTCGACGAGTTTTTTATGGTTCGCGTGGCGGGTCTCAGACAGCAGCGTATATCCGAGCCGAGAAAGCAGGACCCCAGCGGGCTAACAGCCGCCCAGCAGCTCGATTTGATAGGTAAACGCGTCCACAGGATGGTTGCTGAGCAAACGGCCGGTATTAAAAATGTCTTCTCAAAGCTGAAATCTCACGGCTTTACCGTTCTTTCACGAGCCGACTGGACCGACCAGCAGGCGCAATTCCTGCAGCAGTACTTCACAGCTGAAATTCTTCCCGTTCTTACCCCGATGGCCGTCGAGGAACTAAAGCCCTCGCCGCTTTTGCCGGGCCTGCAATTGTTCGCTGCGTTCACTGTTGCCTCGGGAAAATCCAAAACCAGTATTATTGTGGTCCCTGTTCCTGGACTTTTGCAAAGGTTCGTCAATATCCCGACCGAAGGTGATATTTTCGTAGCACCCGTGGAAGACGTCATTGCAGCCAATGCACAGGTTCTTTTCAGCGACGACTATATTTTATCCACGGCTTTTTTCCGCATAACCCGCGATGCAGATATCGAGATACAGGAAGACGAGGCCGCCGACCTGCTTAGTACTATTGCCAGGGCCGTTCGGGAAAGAAGAAGACGTGCGGCAGTGCGTCTGGAGATAAGCTCAGGAGCCGATATCCGATTGAACAAATGGCTGCTGAGATTCCTCCGGCTCAAATCAGAAGATGTTTATGAAATAGACGGCCTCCTTGACGCTTCGGCCGTAATGAAGCTGATTGACCTTCTGCCTTCGGAAAAATTAAAAGCCGGGGAATGGTCCCCTCAGCCGCCGCAGGACCTTGTAGAAAGTGACGACATCTGGACCGCTGTCCAGGAACGGGACGTTATGCTTTTTCATCCGTATGAAAGCTTTGAGCCGGTTATTAAGCTCTCGGCAGAGGCGGCAAATGACCCGGAAGTTCTGGCCATCAAACAGACCCTATACCGGACAAGCGGAGCAAGTCCCATTGTCAGGGCCTTGGCTGACGCTGCCCGCAACGGTAAGGAGGTAACGGTATTGGTAGAGCTCAAGGCCAGATTCGACGAAACACGCAACGTCAACTGGGCCAAAGAGCTTGAAGACGCCGGCTGCCACGTCATTTACGGCATAGCCAAGCTGAAGACGCACGCCAAATCGATGCTTATCGTCCGAAGAGAAAAGGGGCGAATCCGCCGATATGTGCACCTTTCAACAGGCAACTATAACGACCGCACAGCCAGGTTATATTCGGACATAGGCCTTATGACCTGTGACCCTGACATCACTGCCGATGTTGCGGCGTTTTTCAACCTGCTGACAGGCCGTTCCGAAACAATCGGCTGGCGGCAGCTCACTATCGCGCCAACGGATTTGCGGCAGAGATTCATCGACCTCATAGAGCGGGAAATCCGAGCCACGACGCCTGCCGACAGGGGCCTCATTATGGCAAAGCTCAACTCAATACAGGACCCTGCCATTTGCCGGGCGCTTTATCGCGCGAGCCAGGCAGGCGTGAAAGTAATGCTCAATGTCCGCGGAATCTGCTGTTTGCGCTCGGGTGTTAAGGGCATTTCGGACAATATCGAGGTCCGCTCCATCATTGACAAGTTCCTCGAACATTCGAGGATTTTTTATTTCAGAAACGGAGGCCACGAGGAGATTTACCTCAGCAGCGCCGACTGGATGAAAAGGAACCTTGACCAGCGCCTCGAAATTCTGTTTCCCGTAAGAAATGCCGCGATTAAGGCCCGGCTGATGGATATTCTCAAGACCTTCTTCGCCGACAATGTCAAGGCATGGCAGCTTATGCCTGACGGCTCTTACAAACGCGTGCCCTCCCGCGGCAAAAAGATACGCGCACAGGAAAAATTCTATCAGGACGCTGTAGCCGAGACAGCAGAGACGAGTCATATAAAACCGCGATTCCGCCCTTTAAGCCGGCCGGAAAAAATATAATCCTTTCATTAGAAATGCTGTGCCTTAAATTATCCTCAGCAGAAAAAAAGGGGACAGGCACCTCGTCCTAAAGCAGGACTCGGAGCAAATCATCCTTTTTCGGCGCCAGATATGCCTGTGGGGCTGTTGAAAAAGTCGAGAGATTGCTTTGTTGCTGCGCTCCTCGCAATGACAAAATATGCGTTTTTACGTCATTGCCAGCGAAGCAATATCAACACTAAGAGTATCTTGTTTTTCAACAGCACCCTGTCCCCATTTATGCCCCAGCTATGGAATGGGAATTATATAGATATTTTGAAAAGCCATAGATTTCAACACGTCAAACTGATAGAATGTTCTGGTTCTTAGAAGATATATCATTTAGCGAGGATACCCCGTGGATCAGGCAAAGATATACCCGCATGTAGAACTTGAAGACCGTATTCGGTTTGAGACCCTTATTTCAGACATATCGGCACGTTTCGTAAAATTACCTTCAAACCAGGTTGATACTGAGATAGAGCGTGCCCTTAAACAGATTCTGGAATTCTTTGATGTTGACCGCTGCGGGATACTCGGAGTCAGTGAAGACAAGCAATTCCTCCTCGAGCGTCCACGATTTGGTGATGAATTTGAATATCTCGCCCTGATTGCTTGCGAAGATTCTTTGCGAAAAGTGTACCTGCATCAAAGGTTAGGCAAAATTCCATTAGGAAATAGGTAATTTGCCTATTTTTTAACGAGACGAATACATTATTTTATTAAGCATTAGTCCCAAATATAATATAATATGGTGACATACATTACTGTCTTGGTGCCGCTAATGCAATTTTTGGAGAGTTAGCTAATTTGAGTATTGTGCGCAGCCGACGGGGACGGAGTATGTCATCATATACTTGCTTAAGAAGGGGACATTTATTGAAGACAGAAAAATGTTTTATATGGTTGTCTAAAAAAGTCACTTAAACAGCGTACTGAACTGAAAAATAAAAAGGTCTTTAAATTGGGTAGTTTAGATGGGTTAAGTAATGACAAAATAGCAAAGTTGATGAAATCGACTCCTAAAGACTCAAAATTAGATTTGTATCAATTTTGATGAAGTCGCATTGTTTTTAGTTGGGTATAAAGGAGAAAAACATGAAAACGAGCAAGAAAGTATTGTTGATTGCATGCACGATAGCGGTG
>CAYLXJ010000005.1:0-12325 GCA_964387385.1 uncultured Pirellulales bacterium | reverse complement strand
GCGATTATCAATTCAGGATGTGCAACAAAAAAACAGACAGGTGCGCTCGGAGGCGCAGGCGTAGGGGCGCTGATTGGTCAGGTAGCCGGTCATAGTACGGAAGCGACGCTGATAGGCGCAGCGGTAGGCACGGGAGTGGGCTATCTAATTGGCAATGAAATGGACAAGAAGGACGCTAAAAATCGGCAAAAGGTGCTGGATGATGAAACTAAGCCGCTTGCGAATACGACCTGGCAGGTAACAAGTATCGTTCCGAAGCCGGACAAACCCGTCAAGTCGCTGGTGGCCCATTTTAAGCCCGACGGCACTGTTGTATCGACCAGAACTTTTGAAGACGGACATGTCGAAACCGCGATCGAGCGTTATCGTGTTGTCGGCGATACGCTGATTATAAATCAGGATGATTACGTCATAAACGCGCGGTTCAAAATAAACGGTAATCAGATGATTGCAAATACGGAGAAGCACAGTATAATACTTACTCGCGTGGATACATAAGCATATAGCGAGATAATGCCAGATTATGAGAATATGCAAATAAAGGTATGATAACGGAGCGCATAGATGGCATCGGATAAGGAAGCAAAAGTTCAATACGAAAAATCCGGCCAAGTCCTGCGAATGAAGATTGCCGGCAGGATTGACGCGGATGCAACAAGCCAATTATGGCCTGAAGCAGTTAAGAAGCTGTCCGAAAGCAGGCCGCCGGTTTTGGAAGTGGATGCGTCGGGTATTGAGTATTGCGACGGCACCGGCGCAGCTCTTCTTTTGCGATTAAAGAAACAGCAGGAAAAGGAAAATAAGCAATTTCAGCTCAAGGAATTGAAGCCGGAATTTGAACAGCTCATAAAGGTATTCGACCCCGGCCAGGTAAGCGAGTATAAGCCCGAAAAAATTTCGCTTAAAAGAGTCATAGAAAAAACAGGTAATGCCGTTTATCGGACATGGAAGGATTTAAAAGCACAAATCAGCTTTCTGGGTGAATTAACCGTAAAGTTTATCGGCACGGTTCTAAGGCCGGGAACGCTCCGCTGGCAGGATACCTTCCTGCTTTGCGAGAAAAGCGGAGCGGATGCGGTTGGTATTACCTGTATGCTTGGTTTCCTTATAGGTTTGATTCTTGCGTTTCAATCTGCGGTAGCTTTGCAGAAATTCGGCGCTCAGGTATATGTGGCCGACCTTGTTGTAATCGGGCTTTTCAGAGAGCTTGGCCCGCTGATTACCGCAGTTGTTTTCGCAAGCCGAAGCGGTTCAGCTTATGCAGCCGAAGTCGGCACGATGAAGGTGAATGAAGAGATTGACGCTCTGGCCACGATGGGTATCGATCCTGTAAAGTATTTAGCCGTGCCGCGAATGATTGCAGGGATATTTATGATGCCTCTTTTGACCATGTTTAATCTTCTGTTTGGTTTACTGGGATGCGGCCTGGTTATGCTGTCACTCGGTTTTGCCCCGATAACGTTTCTGGATAGAATTCAACAGGGTGCGGACCTGGGTGATCTTGCAGGCGGCATAGTTAAAACCTTCATTTTTGGTGCAATGATTGCCGGCATAGGATGTTTAAGGGGATTGCAGACCGGCAAGGGCGCAAGTGCCGTAGGTGATGCTGCGACCAAGGCCGTTGTCAGCAGCATTATCGCCATCGTTATAACTGATGGTATTTTTGCAGTTGTTTATTATTTCGTTGGTATATAAGAGATGATGAAATCTGATTCTGAAACTGTAATACGCGTTGAAAACCTGACTGCCGGGTATGGTGATGTTGAGATTATTAAAAACATTAATTTTGAGGTTAAAGCCGGCGAAGTGTTTATCATTTTGGGCGGTTCCGGCTGCGGCAAAAGCACGCTTTTGAAGCATATGATCGGTCTTTTGCCGCCCGTTACCGGAAAAGTTTTCATCCAGGGTAAAGATATCGTGTCGGCCCAGGGTCAGGAAAGAATTGATATTCTGCGAAGAATAGGCGTTATGTACCAGAACGGCGCCCTTTTCGGCTCGATGGATTTAGTGGAAAATATATGTTTAGTCCTTGAAGAGTTCACGGATTTGCCGCGGGACGCTATGGAATTTATTGCACAGATGAGGTTGAAAATAGTCGGCCTGGAAGCAAGCGCGCACAAAATGCCCTCTGACCTCAGCGGCGGCATGAGGAAAAGGGCGGCAATAGCCAGAGCGATGGCGCTTGACCCGAAGATATTATTCCTTGACGAGCCCTCGGCGGGTCTTGACCCTATTACCTCATCACAGCTGGATGATTTAATCATAGAATTATCGAGAAGTCTCGGTATTACATTCATCGTGGTGACGCACGAGCTGCCGAGTATATACAAGATTTCAGACAGAGTTGTCATGCTTGATAAAAATACCAAGTCCATAGTGGCTACGGGAAAACCCGACGACCTGCGTGATAACAGCGATAATCCATGGGTGAGGCAGTTTTTTAACAGAGAATCTTAAGTGTGTTTTAACGTGTATTGGAAAAAACCGGATAATTTAAGTATGGGAAATAAAAATGGGCACGAAACCGAATTATTTTAAAATAGGCTTGTTTATTATCATTTCTGTAATTTTAATCGTTGTCGCAGTTGTTATCTGGGGTGCGGGGCTTTTCGGCAAAGAAAAGATTTATTATGAAACCTATTTTGACAGCGATGTTACGGGGCTGGCTGTTGGCTCACCCGTTCTGGCGAGAGGGGTTAAGATAGGTCAGGTTGAAAGCATAGATTTTGCCGGAACTGTTTATGATATAGCACCTGATAAAACAAAAGTGACTAAATACCAAAGGTACATAAGGGTATTGTGCTCCATGCCAAAAGAAGAGGCCAAGGGACGGACCGGGGAAATTACAGATGAACAGAGAGCCATCCGAACACAAAACCTAATAAATCAAGGTTTGAGGCTTAGGCTCGCATCGAATATACTAACGGGCCAATCTTATCTGGAGGGGACATTCTTAGACCCGAATCGTTTTCCAGTGCTCGATATTGCGTGGGAACCCAAGTATATGCATGTCCCATCAGCGCCGGGCGAGTTTTCCACGATGAAAGATACGGTAGATAAAATCCTGGTGGAATTGGAAAAAATTGATGTCAAAGCCATCTCTGAAAATGCAAATCAATTACTGGTTGAATTGAGACAGATGGTAAAAAGCTCGGACCCCAATGCCCCAAGCGCCAATCTTCCAGAGGTTTTGGCCCGACTCGACAGCATTTTAGAGAGGATAGACAAAGAAGCCGCTACTAAAAGCCCGGAGATTGCCAAATTTATAAGTAATATGAAAACAATTTCGGACGACATTAAAGAATTGACGGAAACACTTAAAAAGCATCCGTCAGAAATAATATTCAGTCAACCACCTGCAAAATCGGAGATGATAAAATGAACGGCAAAGTAGTCCTGTTGTGTAGCTTGGTGACAGTATCAGTTCTTCTTTCTGGATGCGGGCCCAGGGCAGCTTTAAATCAAAGGAATTTCATACTCGAAGTTTCACGAGAAGGTCCCAAGCAGAAAACCGGTAAGGACATAATCCTTGAAGTGCAAAGTTTTGGCATTGACAGAACTTTTGACACTAAGAATCTGGTATATCGAAGAAGACCGTCAGAATTTGAAACCGATTTTTATAACAAGTTTTTAATCACACCCGAAGAGATGCTCACTGAAAAAACACGTGCGTGGCTGTCGGAATCAGGACTGTTCAAGTGGGTATTAGAGCCGGGCGTCTATACAAACGCAACACATACGCTGCATGGGAATGTAATTGCATTGTATGGTGATTTCAGCAATGAGTCATCGCCCGAGGCCAAAATGGGAATTCGATTTTTCGTAATAAAGGCACCTGATAAATCGATTGTTTTTGGCAAGACATATGAGGCGCAGTCAAATATTGAATCTCGAACTGCAGCAGGGGTTATAGCGGCTTTTGACAAGTGTCTTGGAACAATATTGTCAGATTTGGAAAAAGATTTGGAGGCCGAACTGTCATCGCGGCCTGCGCAGCACACTAATTGATGGCAATATGATTTTCTGTTGCTGCTTAACTGGAATAGTTAGAGTGGCGAGTGAGCAAACTTTAATAAAATTAAGGTAATTTAAGGAGACAGAAAATGAACAGGACAAGTGTATTAATAGTTATGGTTTCAGTCATTCTGGCGGGTATTTGTGGATGCGGCGGTTCGAAAGGTGTTGCAAAGACGGGTTTTTTGAGCGATTATTCAAAACTTCAGAGTGAATCAGATTCGAGCTACCGCTACCTCGACAAAACGGTATTTGGCAATTACAAGGGCCTTATTGTTGATCCGGTGACCGTGCACTTCAAGGAAGGTTCCAAGGCGATAAAGGCAAAAAGCGAAGGGAAAATCACCGAAAAGGACCTGAAGGACCTGACGAATTACTTTCATGATGCGATTGTCAAGGCGGTCACCGATTCAGGGTATTCAGTTGCATATCAGCCGGCCTCTGGCGTCGCGAGAGTTCGCGTGGCTATTACAGACCTCAAGGAGACCGGTGCTCTGAATGTGCTGCCGCAGGCAAGCCTGCTGGGTGCCGGTGTAGGCGGGGCGGCAATGGAAGCCGAAGTCGTAGATTCGGTGACGGGTAAACAGATAGGTGCGGTTGTCGAGTCGCAGAAAGGCAGCCGGGTACCGTTTACCAACCTTGGCGACTGGGGTACTGCCAAGGGTATCATGGACGGATGGGCAAAGCGATTTAAAGAACGCCTTGAAGAAGGACAGGGCAAGAACTAAAATACTATTGGCGACGGCTGTGCCGTCAGAAAAGTGTGCTATAACTTAGAAGCCATTTCATAACCTACCAGATGGCCCGTTTTTAGTGTCAAAAACGCGGTTTTTCGAGGTTATGAAATGGGCTGTAACTTAAATTGTATAGGTGTTGTATGATGCTGCCGGAAAACCGGGCATATGTATTGTCCGTATTCTGTCTTGCGCTATTGGTAGCGTGATATGGCAGGCTGTTTCTGCTTGTTTGCAGAATAGGAGATGGAAATGAATAAACAAGGCAGGTATTTAGCAGTGTGGATGGTGTATTTTTTGCTAACTGGCGGGGCAATGGTCTTTGCTCAGGAGCCAAACGAAGCCGGCGCTTTGAAGCAGGAGGAGCTGGATCAGATGCTTGCGCCGATTGCGTTGTATCCGGATTCACTGCTGGCACAGATATTTATGGCGTCAACGTACCCGCTTGAGGTTGTCCAGGCAGACAAGTGGGGCAGAGACAACAATAACCTTAAAGGCGACGAGTTTGCCGCGGCTCTTGAGGCCAGAAGCTGGGACCCAAGCGTGAAATCTCTTGTGAATTTTCCCGACGTGCTGCAGATGATGGCCCAGAATCTTGACTTGACACAGAAATTGGGGGATGCTTTTTTGTCGCAGCCAAAAGATGTGATGAATACGGTGCAGAAGCTTCGTAGAAAAGCACAGGAGCAGGGCAACCTTAAATCGAGCGAGCAGCAGGTCGTGACGGATAGCCAGCAAATTATCACCATCGAGCCAAATAATCCGGAGGCAATGTATATTCCGGAGTACGACCCCTCTTTGGTATATGGTGACTGGTGGTATCCGTATTTTACGCCGTATGAACGTTATCAGGCAAAATATGGTGAGCGACCTACGCCTTATACACTGAGAAACAGGACTGAAGCCGGCCCCGCGTGGGGATATGCATGGGGAAATTGTGATTGGGGCAACGGTGCTTTGAACATAGATGTTGACAGGAACAGCAATCTCAATCAGAAAATCAACCGCAATTATTATACAAAGAATTATCAGCAGACAGGGCAATTCGACCAGTCAGGCAGGGGAACATGGCAGCATAGTCCGGCTAATAGAAGAGGTGTTGCTTACAGCAACCAGACGACCGCCCAGAAGTTTAACCGGGCCCCGACAACTAACGCAATTCAGTCGCGAGAGGCGTACCGGGGCAGGGAAGAGCAGCGAGGACAGAATATTGACCGTAGCGGGGCTGGGCAGCAAAGACAGAGTATTGACCGTGGTGCAGCAAATCGACCTGAAAGTCGTCAGGGTGTTGGTCAGCGGTCACGAGCCGACCAGAGAACGGCAAGTCGTGATGTAAGCCGCGACTATTCGAATCGCAGCGGAGCATTCCAGGGCATGGATTCAGGCAGCGCGGCCAGAAATGCGAGCAACAGAGGACAGATGAGTCGCCAGACCATGCCCTCCCAGCCAATGACTCCCCAAAGCATGCCTCGCCCAGCTATGCCTCGTCCTGGCGGTTTTCGCGGCGGCGGCAGGCGGTAAGACCCGATTATCGAAAAATAAATACCCAATGGAAAATAAAACTGTACTTTCGGGAAGAAAAGATAGAAAGACGCCCATGCTAAAAGGCGCATATTTATTGTTGACAACATATTTATTGATTGCAGGTGGGGCGACGGTTGTTGCTCAGGAGCCCAACGGAACCGCAACTCTCAAATCGGCTGCTATTGCTCAGGAGCCGAATGTGACCGGCATTTTCAAGCAGGAGGAGCTGGATCAGATGCTTGCGCCGATTGCGCTCTATCCGGATTCGCTTCTTTCGCAGATACTTATGGCCTCGACTTATCCGCTTGATATAGTGCAGGCGCAGCGATGGGCAGACCAGAACAAAAACCTCAGCGGCGACGCCCTTACAGCAGCTCTTGAAAAGCAGACCTGGGACCCGAGCGTGAAATCGCTTGTCAATTTTCCGCAGGTTCTGACAATGATGAATGAGAAGCTCGACTGGACTCAGAAACTCGGAGATGCTTTCCTTGCGCAGCAGAAAGATGTTATGAGCACAATCCAGAAACTTCGCAAAAAGGCGGATGAGCAGGGCAATCTTAAGACGACTAAAGAACAGGTAGTCAAAGTTGAACAGGAGACGATTATCATAGAGTCAGCGGATCCAAAGGTGGTTTACGTGCCTGCTTATAATACGACGGTTGTCTATGGGACGTGGCCCTATCCTGCATACCCGCCGTATTACTATTACCCGCCGGGATATAATCCTTACGCCCCCTATGCGTTTGCGGCAGGTGTTGCGGTAGGTGCTGCCTGGGGTTATGCCTGGGGGCATTGTGACTGGCATGGAGAAGACATCGACATTGATATCGACCGCAACCTCGATATCAACCATAATATCGACAGAGACAAGTTTAAACAGCAATTACGAGATAGCGGCCGGCTCGACCAAGGCGGCAGGGGAAAGTGGCAGCACAATCCCCAGAACCGAAGGGGTGTGCCCTACCGGGACCAGACAACTGCGCAGCGGTTCAACCGTGCCTCAACGTCAGATACAATAAAATCGCGAGAGGCCTACAGGGGACGCGCCGAACAGGGACGACAAGAACTTGCCCGCGGCGGTGCCGACAGCTTAAGGGCTCGCCCTGATATTACCCAGCCGCGCCAACCTGAGACAAGAAGCACCCCAAGCACCCCGGGAGCGCGTGATATGAGCGGTCGAGCCGCTCCCGGAACTCGTGAGGTGAGCAGTCGAGGCACAGCCCCAACGCGCGGCATGAGCAGCCGGGGTACTGCCGGTTATAGCGGTGGTGCGTTTCAGGGCATGAACTCCGGCAGTTCCGCGAGAAATTACAGCAGCCGGGGACAAATGAGTCGCCAAGGCATGTCCCGACCGAGCGGCGGCGGCGGTGGAAGAAGAAGGTAGCCATGGCTACTTATCAATATTTTCTAAACGAACATTTGATGGAGATAAAAACTATGCTTTCAAAAACAAATGGCAAAAAATTATCGGTATTGCACGACATAAGAATTGTCATCATCGCGGCAATTATTATGGCTTTTGCCGGGTCGGCGGTCGCAACTCCTGAACAAAAAGGTTTTTCTACAGGGGAAGAAGCCCTCAATGCGTTTATTAAAGCGCTGAAAGAGGACAACAAAGAGGAATTGCTGTCGATATTCGGCTCTGATGCAAATGACCTGGTTTCTTCGGGTGACGAGGTTATTGACAAACTGAGAAGGCAAAAGTTTTTAGATGCTTATGATGAACAGCACAAGCTCGATGCTGACGGTAACAATCTTATTATTGTTGTTGGTAAAAATGACTGGCCTTTCCCAATCCCCATAATCAAGGATGGAGAACGGTGGTTTTTCGACACCGCTGCCGGCAAAGAAGAGATTATAAACCGCCGCGTCGGCCAAAATGAACTGGACACCATTCAAGTTATGCTCGCTATTGTTGACGCCCAGCGCGAATATGCAGAAAAAGACCATGACGGTGATGGCGTTCGTGAATATGCGCAGAAATTCGCGAGCGATCCCGGAAAGAAGAACGGACTTTATTGGGATACCAACGAAGCAGAAGAGCCGAGCCCGCTGGGGCCTTTGGTTGCAGGAGCGAAACAGGAAGGATACTTTGGAAAAGAATCCTCCGAAGGGCCTTCTCCATATCACGGTTATTTCTACCGGATTTTGACGTCGCAGGGTGAACATGCCGCCGGCGGCGCATACGATTATATAGTGGATGGGAATATGATAGGAGGATTCGCTGTGGTCGCCTATCCGGCAGATTACGGCAGTTCGGGTGTAATGACTTTTGTCGCAAACCAGGATGGAGTTGTCTATCAGAAAAACCTCGGCGATGACACAGAACAAAAAGCCAAAGTTATGGAGCGATTTGACCCGGATGAGACATGGGTAAAGGTTGAATAGGACTGCTGCAGCCGAGGGATAGTAGTTGGTAAAAAAAATGCGTAAGTAATTAAAGCGAGCGGATTTTTTGCCCGTTTTTGACCTAAACAATTGCGCAATCAAAATTAAGTATTTTCCCTATTTGGCATTTATTGTCCCGTAGATAGTTTGTGTCTAAAGATATTGCGACGGCGGAGCAGTAAAATATTCTGTAAAAAGTCATCAATATGATATTGAGCAGGCACAAGTCAGAATATTAAATTCTTAGTAATAAAGTTTCATTGAAGACCGGGCAGAATATAAAAACTAATAAAGATGAAAGGATAAGTTATGGCAACTTCAATTACCAATAAGCAATCAAAAAAAGTCCGGAGCACAGGCGCAGGGCCAGTCGAAAAGCTTTCGCGGGAAGAACTTGAAAAGATGAACGCTTACTGGCGGGCCTGCAATTATCTTGCTGCCGGTATGATATATCTGCGTGAAAATCCCCTGCTGCGCAAACCTCTCAAGGCAGAACATGTCAAACAGCGTCTGCTGGGCCACTGGGGCGCTAGTCCGGGTATCAGCTTCACTTATATCCACCTCAACCGTCTGATTAATAAATACGACCTTAACGTGATTTTTCTTGCCGGCCCCGGTCATGGAGCTCCGGGTGTGCTTGCGCCGGTTTATCTGGAAGGGGCATACTCAGAGATATACCCTAACAAGGGCGAGGATGAGGAGGGGCTGCGGGAGTTCTTCAAGGAATTTTCATTTCCCGGCGGTATCGGCAGTCATTGCACGCCGGAGACGCCGGGCTCTATTCACGAAGGGGGCGAACTGGGCTATAGTATCTCACATGCGTTTGGCGCCGCTTTTGATAACCCCGATTTGCTGGTGGCGGTTATGGTCGGCGACGGCGAATCGGAAACTGGACCGCTGGCTACCTCATGGCATTCCAATAAATTTCTCAATCCCATTCGCGACGGCGCTGTGCTGCCGATACTGCATCTCAACGGCTATAAAATAAATAATCCCGCGCTGCTGGCACGAATCTCACATCAGGAACTTGAGGACCTTTTCAAGGGCTACGGCTATACGCCGCATTTCGTCGAAGGAAGCGATCCAGCTGAGATGCATCAGAAGATGGCTGCAACACTCGAAAATTGTGTTCTGGAAATTCGGCGTATTCAGCAGAAAGCTCGAACAAGCGGCAAGCCGGACAGGGCTCGCTGGCCTATGATTGTTTTCCGCAGCCCCAAGGGCTGGACTGGTCCCAAGGAAGTGGACGGCCATAAGGTAGAAGGATTCTGGCGTTCCCATCAGGTGCCTTTGTCGGGTATCCACGAGAATCCGGCACATTTGAAGCAGCTGGAAAAGTGGATGCGCAGTTACAAACCCGAACAGTTGTTCGATAAAAGCGGTCGGCTGCTGCCGGAATTGAAGGCGTTGGCTCCAAAGGGCGATCGTCGCATGGGCGCAAATCCTCACGCTAACGGCGGCCTTTTGCGAAAGCCGCTGCGAATACCGGACTTCCGTGATTACGCCATTAAAGTTGAGAAACCGGGGCAGGCCACGGCCGAAAACACTCGCCCCCTCGGCTGCTTCCTGCGAGATATCATGCGTCAGAATATGACAAACTTCCGTGTTTTCGGCCCCGACGAAAATACTTCTAACCGTCTCGATGCTGTCTATGAAGCAAGTAAGAAGCTGTGGCTGGCAGATTATCTGCCTGAGGATGCCGACGGCGGACAGTTATCGCGGGACGGCAGGGTTCTGGAGATGCTTTCAGAGCATACCCTGGAGGGGTGGCTGGAAACGTATCTGCTTACAGGCCGTCACGGATTCTTCTCCACATACGAGGCCTTTGCGCATGTTATCGATTCGATGTTCAACCAGCATGCCAAATGGCTTGATATTTGCCGTCAAACTCCCTGGCGAGCGCCGGTTTCCTCGCTCAACCTGCTGATTTCCTCGACAGTGTGGCGACAGGACCACAACGGCTTTACCCATCAGGACCCCGGCTTCCTCGATGTGGTTTGCAATAAGAGCCCCGATATTTGCCGTATTTACCTGCCCCCGGATGCGAACTGTCTGCTTAGCGTCGCCGACCATTGTCTCAAAAGCACAAACTATATTAATGTCATTGTCAGCGACAAGCAGAAGCATATTCAATATTGCAGCATTGATGAAGCCATAGCGCACTGCACCAAGGGCCTCGGAATCTGGCAGAAAGCCAGTAACGATGAAGGTTCGGAGCCCGATGTAGTAATGGCGTCTGCAGGCGATATTCCCACAAAAGAGGCACTGTCGGCCGTTGCGATGCTGCGGGAATACTTTCCTGACCTTAAGATACGCTTTGTCAACGTGGTGGACCTCTTCAAGCTGGCGCCGTCCACTGAACATCCGCACGGTCTTTCCGATAAGGATTTCGACAGTATCTTTACAGTTGACAAACCCATTATTTTTAACTTCCATGGTTATCCCTGGCTGATTCATCGTCTCGCCTATCGTCGCACCAATCACAAGAATCTGCACGTTCGCGGCTACAAGGAGAAAGGAAACATAAATACCCCGCTTGACCTGGCCATCAAGAACCAGATAGACCGATTTACTCTGGCTATGGACGTTATAGACCGCGTGCCGGCGCTGCATGTGGCAGGCGCTCACGCCAAGGAGAATCTGCGTAATATGCAGATTGAATGCCAGAACTATGCCTATGAGTACGGCATCGATAAGCCGGAAATTGACCAGTGGAAGTGGCCATACTGAGCCAAAACAAACAAAAATTATGAGAGGATTCTGCTATGGGCACAAAAAGTGCTGTAGTACAAAAGGCCGCGAAAACGGAAAAGTATGATGCTTCGAAGCTTATCAAGCAGTACGGGTGCGGACCGGTTCAATTTTCAGGGGCAGACACTGCATTGTATGAGCGACATCTGATTTTTGACAATATAACCGATTTAAGTGCGGTCGGGGATAGAGAACGGTTTGAGGCGGTTGCCCGCTCTGTGCGGGATGTCCTTTCGCAGCGATGGATACGAACGGAAGATACGTATAATCAGGCGAATTCGAAACGCATTTACTATCTGTCTATGGAATTTCTCATTGGCCGTTCATTAGCCAATAATGTTACTAATCTTCTGCTCGATGATATTACCAAACGCGCAATCAAGGAAAATAATATCAACTGGCTTGGTTTACTCGAGCAGGAACCTGATGCAGGTCTTGGTAATGGAGGTCTGGGACGCCTGGCGGCTTGCTTCCTCGATTCTATGGCTACGATGCAACTGCCGGCTATGGGCTATGGCCTGCGTTATGAATACGGGATTTTCAAACAGTCCATCAATAATGGATGGCAGCAGGAGCAGCCGGACAACTGGCTGCGTCGCCCTGACCCATGGGAAGTTGAACGTTTAAACGAAAAAGTTGAAGTGAAGCTCAACTGCTCATTTGAGCTTCGCGGGGGAAGCTTGCGCGGAGTAGCCGGCCGTCCCAACACTGTGTTCGGTATTCCATATGACCGCCCCATTGCAGGGTATGGCGGAAAGACCATCAATGCACTTCGTCTCTGGGCAGCAGCGGTACCGGACTATTTTGACTTTAAGGTATTCAGCCACGGCGACTTTGTAGGTGCTGTGGCCGAGGAACTCGCCGCGGAATCTGTTACACGGGTACTATATCCGGATGACTCCACAAGTATGGGG
>CAYLXJ010000004.1:0-20281 GCA_964387385.1 uncultured Pirellulales bacterium | reverse complement strand
TGGTAATAAAACCTGAAAACCTTAAAACTTTCAGTGAAAAGATACGACCCTTTGCCAAAAGATGGGAACAGCACAACAAGGATTGTGAAGATGCGAAGACAAAGCGTGAAGCACACTGGCAGAAAGTTAAAGATAATTCAGCGTGGCAGGATAAGAAAGCGGGGCCGCCCAAAAAGGGCTGGGAATGGGACAGATTTTATTTGCACGGCCTTGGATATTCGTCAAACAGCAATCCAACAGCAGAGATGCCCGCTAAGTATGCACCTGCCGTGATAACAGCAATCGAAAAATGTATAAAAGGAAACGAGGAACAGAAACAACGATATGTAGTGACCTCAAGAGAATATCAGCAGTATGACGATGCTATTACAGAGCAGCGAATAAACTTAGCTGATATTCATTCCGAGCTTGATATGCTCAGTCCTAAAGAGAAAGAAACTGCGTGGATTAAGACCCCTCCCAAAAAAATGATACCAAACAAAATATATCTTCAGTTTCAATGGTGGAGATGGATAGACCTGGCTGATGAATGTGTTTTTGGTTGCTGGAGGCCGCCACAGAAACAAATAAGACCAAATCCAATCGAAGCACTTATAACAGATAAAGAGACAGAAATGTTGCCGCCACCAGTTAATCCGAAGCAAGAGTATGAAAGATTGTATGTCGTTTTGACTTCAATCCACGACAATATGCTGACCGGCGTCCAGAGCATAAGCGATAAGATATGGCCGAAAGAATTGGCAGAAAATGTATGGTTTCGTTTCACGGATGCTCAGCCCTACGGCCCGGACAGGGGTTTTATTGAAGCCGCCCTTAAGCGCGTCCAGGCCGACATTGCCAGCGTGCAGAAAAACACAGGACAAAACGGCGAATCGAAGAAAACCGCGCCAGCAGGCAACAGGTCGAAGCCGAAGCCGGAAGGGTTTGATTTTATAAACGGAAAAGCATATTACAACGGAGAACCTTTAGACCTGCCTTGCGGGAATGCTACGGATACCTTAAAGAAACTTGCCGAATCTATCGGTGTTGGCATTTTATATAAAGATTTAGACCCAAATAGCCAGATAAGCAAAGCCAGTGATGTCTTAAAGGGCAACATAACAAAAATACGAAGGACTTTGGAAGGGAAAAAAGCCCCTTATAAAATCGAACCAAACAGAGGCAATAGCTATATTATGTATCAATCCGGCAAGTAACTTTAGAGTTACTTTATAGTTACCTTATAGTTACCCCTTTTCTCTGTATTTAATAGTAGTATGACTGTATGAGAAAAACAGTTGACTACTACAATACGAAAATCGAGAAACACAAGGCGGCGATAAAACGCCTTAATGCCGAAAAACGAATTGCTATTTTACGGCAACGAGAGCGCGAATTTGAATTGCAGGCGAATCAGGCAGCGCAGGGGGAGCAGGCGTGAGCGGGGAAATAGTCAAAGTTTACGATTACAAGGACGAGGCAGGGGAATTACTTTATCAACAGTGCCGGTTTGAACCAAAGGACTTTCGCTTCCGCAGACCGGACGGAAAAGGTGGCCACACTTGGAATCTTAACGGGACGCGCCTTGTGCCGTATCGGCTACCAGAGTTAATTTCCGCATCCAAGCAAAGCCCTATTGCTTACACAGAAGGCGAAAAGGACGCTGACCGGCTTGCGGAAATCGGCTTTGAATCGACGACCTGTCCCTGCGGTGCGGGTAAACACAGGCCGGAATACAATAAATACTTTGCGGGGCGCATTGTTCATATTTTTCAGGATAACGACGAAGCAGGACGCAAACACACAAAACAGGTTACAGAGGCACTTTATGGCATAGCTGCGGAAACTAAAATCATCGAACTGCCTGGCTTGCCGGAAAGGGGGGACGTTTCGGATTGGCTTGACGCAGGACACACAAAAACGGAATTGCTTATAATCATCGACGAAACAAAACCTTACGAGCCGACAAAAAGCAATTACCCCTTAACAGACGCAGGCAACACCGAAAGATTCGCAGCGAGACACAGTGACAAGCTGCGATACTGTCCCGAAACTAATCACTGGTTATTTTATAACGGTAAGCGGTGGAATAGCACTGTCGGCGAGGAGAAGGCCGGACAATTAGCGATTGAGACCGTCCGGGCCATAGCGAAAGACGCGGACGACGTTATCAGCAAAACAGAGCGAGAAAAAATACTGCAATGGTCTTTATCCTCTGAATCGGCGCACAGGATTAAAGCGATGTTATCCCTTACCAAAAACCTGATGATATGCCACGCAAGGGAATTTGACAGGGACGGCTTTTTATTTAATTGCTCTAACGGCACAATCGACCTGAAAACAGGCGAGCTAAGAGAATATAATCCTGATGACTTAATCACAAAGCTAAGTCCCGTCCACTATGTCCCTGAAGCCAAGTTTGCGGTTTGGGATAATTTTCTTAACGACGCGACCGGCGGCAATGAGAAGATAAAAATATTTTTACAAAGGGCGATAGGATATTCGCTAACAGGGGACACAAGCGAAGAAAAGCTGTTTTTGATTCACGGCCCGACAGCTTCGGGCAAGTCCACTTTCTTGGAAGCGATAAAATCTACGCTTGGGGACTATGCAGCGACAGCCGATTTTGAGACGTTCATAAAACGAAATCAAATAGGCGGAGCGCGTAACGATGTTGCGCGTCTGGCAGGGACGAGGTTTGTTGTCAGTATCGAAGTGGACGAGGGGAGAGAACTGGCCGAAGGACTTGTAAAACTGCTTACAGGCGGAGACACGGTATCGGCAAGGTTTTTATATAGTGAATCGTTTGAGTTTGTCCCGTCCTGCAAACTATGGCTTGCCTGTAATCACGCGCCACGAGCTAACGACCGCGACGACGCGCTTTGGCGTCGAATTATCAGGATACCTTTTGAACATACGATTCCCGAAGAAAAACGCGACCCGAAAATTAAGCAGCTACTAAGAGACCCGAAAATCGCAGGCCCGGCGATATTGGCTTGGGCAGTAGAGGGCTGTTTGAAATGGGAAAAAGAAGGTTTGGCCGTCCCTGATTCAATTAAGACCGCAACGCAGCAATACCGCGAGGAGCAAGACCCCCTGCACGACTTTTTTGAGAATGAATGTCTGTTTGGGGATAGTTGCTATATCGGCGTAACAGTCCTTCGGCAACGATACGATACCTGGGCGAAAGAGACGGGGCTTCGATATACGCTTGGCCCGCAACAGTTTAATGCTCGTTTGCAAGACAGGGGATGCGCTCGAAAAGTAAAGGAAATTCCTAACGAAAACGGCACAATCCGGCCAACAAAATGCTGGATAGGTGTAACTTTACAATCTAATCCGCAATGCCTAATGGAATCGGCAGAATGTCAACAGCAAGAGAAAATCCCGTTCTAACCGCTAATAACCGCGATAACCGCCTTTTGTATAAAGTCCTTATACGCGCGTGTATAGATGAAAGTTATAGAAACACTGGTTTTCTCGGTTATCAGTGGTTAAACGCGGTTTTTTGTAGTGATGAACCGTTAAACGCAAGTTTTTATTTGTCGTGTAGTCGATGGTGAATGAGCAGCAAATAGCGTTTATGCCGGATGGGAAGCCCGCGCCTGCGGTCTTAACCGGCGAGGAAGTCATAGTTTTTCTCCGGCTTGAAACGGGATATGGATTGCGAACGCTGAAATACTGGCGCGACGAGGGCTTACTTGTCGGCTTCCGGCTGGGGCGTAAAGTCAGATACCGGCTTGTTGACGTTCTCGATTTTCTGAACAAAAAAGCGGAGTGTCGGCGTCCGTAGCCGAATGAAAATGGCGTTTTTAATGAGAAAAACAAACAAAACAGGCAAAATCACCCGTGAGAAGGTCAGTAAATGGTCAGTGAACGAGCAATTTTCGTTGTCAGCAGGCCGGTTTGCTTGTCAGAAGCGGGCCGGTCTGCTTTTATCGAAATTCACAAGTTTGGCTTGCGGATGTTTTCGAGGGGGACAGATTTTCAGGCAGTCCCTTCACGACGGTGTCTTCAAAGCAAGGCAGGGCCTTCAGCAACGCCTTAAAGACCGCAGGATTGAAAAAGACCCTACCGGACATCGGACAGGGGGGACTTTTTCGATTTTAGAGCGTCAAACCATAGCTGGCAAGGGATTTGGCGGGATATTTATGGCTGACAGGACGAAAGTAACGCCGGATACGGACAGGAGCAGCCATATTGAGAAAAAAATTTTATTTTTCTTTGATTTTGTATTTGACAGATGTGCGACATATCGCATATCTTGTAAGTATGACAATGATAAGAAAATCAATAATAAAGCGGATGGCTGAGTTAAATATGAATCCTAACCAGTTATCGGAAATACTCAAACGCAAAATACCACGTCGAACGATATATGACTTTTTGTCCGGCAGGACAGACGCCCGAACGGAGGTAGCGTCTGAACTAATTAAGGTGCTGGGAATTAAACTTATCTCCGAAAACAAACAAAGAAAGGTAAGGTGAAAAATGACAACGAAAATTGGTTTGTATAAGGACAGAAAACAGTGGCGCGTCCGGTGGTTTGGTCGGTTTGACCCGAACACCGGCAAAGTAAAAAGGTATAGCAAAAAATTTGAACGCAAAGCAGACGCCATAAAGTTTCAGGAGAAGATGAAAGCAGAGTTTGGGCAGGGTTTGGAGCGTGACCCGTCGAACACAAAATTAAAAGAGTATATGGAGAAGTGGTTAAACGTTCAAATCGGGCTTGGGAATGTCAGGCCCGCAACGGCGTTGCTCTACAAAGTAACATTCTCACGGCTGTATAAGCATTTTGGCGAAGATTGTCTCCTTCGCAGTATCAGCCGAACCGACGCTAAGGATTTTTTGGGCGGTATTTCCCCGACAGGCATGCGGGAAAAGCCGTTGTCAAAATGGACGAAGCACAAGACATTCAGGCATTGCAAGACCGTTTTTTCGGAAGCCGTCAGGGACGGTATTATCAGCGTCAATCCTTTTGCCGGTCTTGAGGTGGAAAACGGCAAGCCGTCCGAATGGTATTACCTGAAACCTGCTGAATTTCACAAGCTGCTGGCGGTAACGCCGACACTGAGGGAAAAAGTTTTGTATTGTCTGGCCTATACTGCCGGATTGAGGGAATCTGAAATTCTATCCCTGTATTGGACAAACATCGACTTTGACAGGGGCAGGGTTTGTATTGCGAATCGACCGGCAACAGAAAATTATCCTCCCTTCTTTGTCAAAGACGACGACAAGCGTGTTATCCCCCTGCCGAAATTCACAATGGATTTACTTACAAAGTTACAGCTTGAAGCGGATGAGGGTGTGCCGTTTGTGCTTATGGACAAATGGGTGGATATATCAATCAGCAATAAGTGGAAGCTATGCCGTGAGCAGAAAAAGGAATGGTTTAACCGCAACTTGGCAAATAATGTCCTTCGAGATTTTCAAAGACGGGTGAAACAAGCGGGGATTGATACAGCAGGCAAAAAGCTGACCGTTCACGTTCTTAGAAAATGCTGTATTCAAAATTGGGCAAATTCCCTGCCGATGAACGTAGTCAAAGAACTGGCAGGACATTCAGACATAGAAACGACAAGTAAGTTTTACAATACAGTGGACGAAATACACCTGAAAGAAGCAGCGCAACTTGGCGATAATTTACTTACGACTGACCTCAAACTGACCTTTTCGGCCAATTCTGAGCAAAAACAGGAAGCATAAAAATGTTGACGACGTGGGTAAATACTTGTTATCATAGGGCTTACGAAATCGCTTGCGGGCGTAATTCAGTGGTAGAATGTCGGCTTCCCAAGCCGAATGCCGTGGGTTCGAATCCCATCGCCCGCTTTTTTGCTTTTTACCACGGAGGCACGAAGAAGAATTGAAAGAGTAAAAAATTGCAAGAAGAACCATTGTGTCTTCGTGATAACTTGTGCAAACCGAGTGGGCGATACAGGGTTCGAACCTGTGACCTCACGGGTGTGATCCGTGCGCTCTAACCAGCTGAGCTAATCGCCCCTTACCCCGTGAGATGGCGGCTTCGCCTATCTCACGGGGTGAATAGCCATATTAATACCCTTTTAAACCCTCTTTGTCAAGTCGCAAGGATTATCAGGTTCAGATTTGTTTTTTGCGGCGTTGCGGTTATAATGGCGTCTTTTGAAGACGCCATTATTATGCGCAGACGTATAGCCATATTGGGTTCGACGGGTTCGATTGGGACGAGTGCACTTCGTGTCATCGATGGTTTGAATTCATTGCTCGCGGAGGGCGAGCGGTCCGCCCAGGCGGATAAATTTGAAGTTGTTGCGCTGAGCGGGCACAGCAAAGTCAAGCTATTGGCTGAGCAGGTCAGGCGATACAGGCCGAAGTTTGTAGCAGTGAGCGATAATGATTCCCTTAAGCAGTTCCGCGAGCTAATCGGAGGCCTTGAAATAGAAGTTTTTTCAGGCGAGGAGGGATTAACGAGGATTGCGGAGTTGGAGGTCGTTGATACAGTTGTTGCGGCTATTGTGGGAGTGGCGGGGCTGCCGGCGGTTTTGGCGGCTGTTCGCAAGGGCAAAAGGGTTGCGATAGCCAATAAAGAACCGCTTGTCATAGCGGGCAAACTGATTACAGATGAAGCCAAAAAGCACGGTGCGGAGATTTTGCCCATTGACAGCGAGCATTCAGCGATATTTCAGGCGCTGCAGGCGGGCAGACACGAGGAAGTTGCGAAAATAATCCTGACGACTTCGGGGGGGCCTTTCAGGCAGGCGACGGCGGAGGAAATTCAGAACGCGACAATCGAACAAGTAATGGCGCATCCGGTGTGGCGGATGGGGCCTAAGATTACGGTTGATTCGGCGACAATGATGAATAAGGCGCTTGAGGTGATTGAGGCCAGCCGGCTTTTTGATATTGAACCGGGGAAAATTGAAGTGCTGGTTCATCCTGAGTCGATAGTTCATTCATTGGTTGAGTTTGTGGATGGTTCGGTGATTGCGCAGATGGGCAGTCCTGATATGACACTTCCGATACAGTATGCGATTACTTATCCGAGGCGATTGAAGGGCTGCGCCGGAAAGCTTCAGCTTGACAGGTTGAGGGCGCTGACGTTTGAGAAGCCGAACCATAAGGTTTTTCCCGCGATAGATATGGGTTTCGATGTTGCCCGAAGGGGCGGCACGGCGGCGGCGGTTTTAAACGCGGCCAACGAGGCCGCGGTTGAGCAGTTTCTGGCGGGAAAAATTAAATTTGGAAATATAATCGAGCTTGTCCGGCACTGTCTTGAAAGCTGTGTCTGCAAAAGCGACGCCACACTTACGGAGCTGCTTGAGGCGGACGCCTGGGCAAAGAAAGAGGTCTTGAAATGTCTGAAGAACAATCCCGGCCGGCCCGAACTCCGACAGGTCAAAATTCACGGGTAATTTTATTTGCAGCGATTGTCCTTGCCGCTGTTGTCATAATTGTCCGCAATCTCGACGTATCGAAAAATATCCTGCTTGTATTTCTGGGTTTCGGTTCGGTTGTGCTTGTGCACGAGTTCGGGCATTTTGTGCTTGCCAAGCTGTGCGGGATAAAGGTCGAGGCATTTTCGATATTTATGCCGCCTATTCTGCTGGGGATAAAAAAGGCCGAGCGCGGCTGGCGGATACGTGTTTTGCCGGAGTTGTTCCGCAAGAATAAAGACGAGGTCAAAGAGGAAGAGGACGGCTTGTTCAATTTTACAGTAGGAAGAAAAGCGCAGCCGGGCGAGACCGAATACCGGATAGGCCTTATACCTTTCGGCGGATTTGTAAAGATGCTGGGCCAGGAGGACGTGGGGCCTGTCAAGGAAAGCAAGGACCCGAGGTCGTATGCCAATAAGCCAGCTCTTGTCAGGGCGGCTGTTCTTGCCGCGGGTGTTACGTTTAATGTTATAAGCGCGGTGATTGTTTATATAGTAGTTTTTCTTGTGGGGGTGGGTTTGCCCGCACCGATAGTGGGTGAAGTGCTGCCGGGTTCGTCGGCGCAGCAGGCCGGGATTTGGCCTGGCGACGAGATAATCGAAATATCGGGCGAGGACGGCCGGCTGGATTTCAGCGACGTTGTAATGGCGGGCGTCCTTTCGGGCAAAGATGCGATTGTGCCGATGAAAATCCGCCGCGAGGACGGGACTATTGAAGAAGTAAAGCTGACGGCTGCTCAAATACCGGGCGTAAAGTTTCGCGGATTCGGAATCGAAAGGGCATCGACCCTGACGATAGCTAATCTCATTCCTGAAGACGCCGAGTTTCTTGAAAGGACAACGGGATTATTGCCCGGCGACCGCATTAAGGCGGTTGGAGGAATCGATGTCAACACTCATTGGCAATTCGAAGAGATTGTGGAAAGCACGTTTGAGCCGAACGTTGTTCTGCTGGCGGAGCGGCAGCAGCAGTCGGGCCAGAAGGAGCTGGTCGAGGGAAAACTGGAACTTGTTTTCTTGCCGACGAGGCGACTCAGGTCGCAGGCCGAAGCTGACCTTACGAATATATGCGGTATTGTGCCGCGAATGAGTGTTGAGGGTGTCGAAGAACGCGCCGGAATAAAAGAACGTCTGCTGAAGTTTTTAGGATTGTCACAGGCGACAGAAAAACTTGAACAGGGAGATATTATTGTTGGTTTAAATGACGTGAACTACCCGACATACGACGAGATGAGGACGCTGACCAAGGAGTATATGGGCAAATCGCTCGATGCAACGGTCCTTCGCGGCGAGCCGAATGGCGCACAGAGGCATTTGACAGTGACGGTGGCGCTGCGCGAAGACCAGGAAGACCCCAATAACGTTGTGATAGGAATAGCTCCCTTGCTCGAAGTGGAGCACCCGGTAGTCGCCAGGACAATAGCAGCATCTCAAAAACAGGCGCCGTCAATACCGCGAGGCGCGACCATAACGGCAGTTGACGGCGTTGAGGTATCGAATTTTTACGACATCGCGCGGGAGCTGAAGAAGAACGCGGGCGAGCGAGTTACGGTTGACTGGCGAATCGATGAGCAAACGGCGGGCGATGCTTTTGTCGATGTTCCGGAAGATAAAAAGGTTGCCGATGTTGTTGCAACGCCGAAGCAGATTGTGCCGTTTAAACAGCTGGAACGGCTGTATAAGGCCAAAGGGCCTTTTGACGCGGTGTGGATGGGCTACAAGAGGACAAAGATATTTATCATTCAGACGTATATCACTTTGCAGCGGCTGATAGGGGGGCTTGTAAGCCCGAAGGAACTGATGGGGCCTGTCGGGATACTGGCGTTCAGCTATAGAATTGTGGCCGACCAGCCGTTTATTTATTACGTTTATTTCCTCGGCCTTATAAGCGCTTCGATTGCGGTGCTTAATTTTCTGCCGCTGCCTCCTCTTGACGGCGGATTGACGTTGCTTTTGCTGGTTGAGAAAATCAAGGGTTCGGCCCTGAGTGTGCGTGCGCAGGAAGTAATCGCATACGTCGGCTGGGGGCTGGTTGGTGCGCTTTTACTGTATGTAACTTTTAACGATATAGCGCGGCTGATTTTCGGATAAAAGAGGCCGCAGATTCCGACCGGTAACGCCATCGGCTATGCCGAGGCGAGCAGGTTTCACGGAAAAAGGGAAAAAAGTGACTGCGAAAAGGATTTCATCAAAGGAATATCACGACGGATTACAGGCCGAGCTTAAAAGAAACGACCCCGCGATATATAAACTCATAGCCGGCGAATACGAGCGGCTGCAAAACTCGATACAGCTTCTGGCCGCCGAAAACCAGTGCTCGAGAGCGGCGTTGGCGGCGCTTGGCTCGATTGTCCAGAACAAGACCAGCGAGGGTTTCCCTGAGGCCCGATTGCACGGCGGAAGCGGCGTGATGGACGAAATTGAGCAGATGGCAATCGACCGCGCTAAAAAGGTGTTCGGGGCAAAATACGCAAACGTCCAGCCGCATTCGGGCACGACAGCCAATCAAATCGTCATAACTGCCCTTTTAGAGCCGGGCGATAAAATACAGAGTATGGCGACAAGTCACGGCGGGCATTTTTCCCACGGCTCGATAGATTCAGTCACCGCCAAATTTTTTAAAATCGAAAGCTATACCGTAGGCCATGATAATTTCCTGCTCGACTATGAGCAGATTCTAAGGCAGGCGCGTAAATTCAGGCCCAAACTGATTATCTGCGGCGCAAGTGCGTATCCGCGAATAATTGATTTCGCCAGATTCAGACAAATTGCCGATGAGGTCGGGGCGTTATTGCTAGCCGATATCTCGCATTTGTCGGCGCTTGTGATGGCTGGAGCGCATCCGTCGCCGATTAATTATGCGCACGTTACAACCACAAGCACCTATAAACCCGGCGGGCCGAGAGGCGGGCTGATTCTGGCCGGTAAAGATTTCGATATAAAAGTCAAAACCGCAGGCAAGAAAACATCGCTCTGGCGGCAGATTGAGAAAACGACCTTTCCCGGCATTCAGGGCACGCCCTATTTTAACAATATTGCAGCAAAGGCGGTCTTCTTCAAAGAAGCGATGTCGAAAGAATATAAATTTCGGCAATTCAGGGTCGTCGAGAACGCCAAACGCTTAGCTGAAAACCTTGTGAAAAACGGCTTCAATATTCTGACTGGCGGGACGGACAATCACCTGATGCTTGTAAATGTTTCCGGTTTATCGAAAGGGCTTACGGGGTTTGCCGCGCAGAAGTGCCTCGAGGATTGCGGGATAGTAGTTGACAGGATGCTTTTGCCGTACGACGACAGGCTGGGCGTAACAAGCGGCCTGCGTTTAGGCACGCCAATCGTCACAAAAAACGGTATGGGTATTGCCGAAATGGATCGGATCGCCGAAATACTGGATGATGTGCTGAGAAACGTAAGGCCGACCGGCGAAACACGTTACAGTATCAGCGAAAAACTGGCGGAAGATATTAAGAATAAGACACTGGCTTTAGCTCATAAATTTAAGGTTTGGTGAACTCTCGATCCGTTGGATTAATGAAGGTCTATGCTTCAAAACATTAAAAACGAGTTTAGGGAAGGCAGGACGCTTCTTCTATTCGGTTTTCTCAAGGCCCTGAGTTCAATAACTCCGCTGGTTATCGCGAGGTTTTTTTCGGAGGAGATGTTCGGGACTTATTCACAGGCCAAACTTGTGGTTTATTTTTTTATAACTCTTCTTATATCGGCATCCGGAGTGCCTTTTGTTGTTTACGCATCCAGGGAAAGGGCCGAGACGGGCAAAATCAACAAGTCGTTTTCGATACAATCCGCTTTTTTTGTTTTCGGCATTGTCTTATATGTGGTTCTGGCAATCCTGTTCAATCGGACAATTCGCGATTTCGCCGAGATAACGGGCCCGGACTTAATATATGTTTCAATCGGGTTTCTGGGAATCGCACTGAGCAGTTTTATAATAAATCTGTTTTTGGCTATGGGCAGCAGGATAAAAAGTTCTCTGGCGGAGTTTGTCTTCGGGGCAATAAATCTGGGAATCGTGGTATTCCTTTGTTTTACGGACAAACTGAATATCAGGAGTGTTTTCGGCGCGTATTTTATATCAGCCGTCGCGGTTACTGCGATATTTTTGCGGGGGATTGACTGGGGACAATTATTACCTTTCAGGTTTGACTTCGGGCGGTTAGCGGGGATGTTTAATTTCACCAGGTGGGTGGTGGTCGGCGCTATGGCGACGTATTTTATTGACTGGGGCGATAACGTTATTTTGAAAATTTTTAACGTGCCTATGGCGGACATCGGCCAATACAGTTTGGCGTATCAGATATTTAACGGAGCGGTGATGCTTATTTATATTTTGAACAGCTACTTTTTGCCGTTCATATCTGAAAATATTAACGATACAGGTAAAATCCGCGATTATCTTTTCAGGAAGAGACCCCGGCTGATTCTTTTCGGGTTGATTTTACTGGCAGAGGCCTTTCTGGCCTGTCCCTATTTCTTCAAAATCGTTTATCCCGGAGCTTATCGGGAATCGGTGATGCTGCTGCGTATCCTGCTTATCGGCTGCGCATTTGTCCTTTACAATACTTTTTATATTCCGCTTGTTAACGCCCTTCAATTATACAGGTTTTCCCAGACAACGAATGTTCTTGTTATGCTGATAAAGGTCATTTTGGGTGCCGTGCTTGTGTATAAATACGGATTGTACGGGGCGGCAGCGGGGACCATTATATCTTATTTCTGCTCGGCAGTTATCTATGAAAGCTATTACAGGATTAAAATGAAAAAACTTCTGGGAATCAAGACGGCCTAAAAGTCAAGTTCTGCGGGGGACATATATATCGTTGCATGTCAGGTTTTTCTGCCTATGTATATTAAATTAGGCATTTTTTTACCTGTAAGCTTATGGGCGAGCAGCATAACTATGTATTTTAAATGGGAAAACCTGCCTGTTTCGCGAAGCCGAGTTGTTTTACACAACACCGGCTGGAAACCCGCGGCTGTCATACGCGAGGCAAGGGTCTGTTTTGTCCACGAGCTGATATGCTGGATTGTGTGAAAGATGCCGCCGCATTCAGGGCACATGACTTTGTGGAAATCCAGGTTTTCTTCGTTCGGCGCGGTAACAAAAATCAGTCCGCCTTTTTTTATAATGCGACAAAGTTCGTCGAGCGTCCGGCCAAGCTGCTGCTCAAGCAGATGTTCGATTGTTTCAAGGAAAAAGACAAGGTCGTATTTATCGGATTCGAGCGGCGTGGGCAAGTTTCTGGCAAGCGTCACGCCTCTGAAGAGTTTTTGTTCCCTGAATTTTTCCGACACCAATCTGGCCGAGTCCTCAGAGAATTCAAGTCCTTCGCAGCAAATGCCCTTTTTAAGCAGTTTCTCAATTAAGAATCCGTGTCCGCATCCATAATCGAGAATGTTCCCTTTAAGGTTTGAGTAACGTGAGGCCAGATTTATGATGGCGTCACCGACTATTTTGGAAAAGAAATTTTCCTCATAGGGTTTGTTATGTGTGAAATAGTCCCAGAATCGCCCTATTTTCTCCGGCGTCCATGTTATCTCGTGCGGTTCGAATTCGGTTCCCATCTCAATCCTTATTGTCGATTACGACTTTCAATTACCGCGTCTATAAAATGTTTTTTATATAGTTCGATAATTTTAGCGACGTCGTGGTTGTTTTCTACATAAATTCTGGCGTTTTTACCCATTTCGATAAACTGACTCTCGTTCAGCATACGCCTGAGTAAATCGGTAAACTTTTCCCAGTTGCCGCTGGCGCAAAAGCCGCAGTTGAATTTATCTAAAAATGAGTCGGGATTGGCGCTCAGGGCCAAAATAGCCGTGCCGCTTTTACCCGCTTGGATAAAGGTGTTGGGAAAGCCCTCGGCGCTGCTGGTATTAACGAGGACTTTTGCCTGCTGGAAATAACGGTCAATCTCGTGAAAAGGCACGTATTGGATAAACTTTAAATTGCCTGCCGTGCTGGCCTGGCGAACAAGCTCGTCGTAGCGCTCGTCGCCCTTTGCCTTCTGGCAAATCATTACAAACTTCTCAGAAGGGATTTCTTTGGCGAGCCGGATAAAAAGTTCAGGTTGTTTAAGAGCGTCTGTGCGTCCGACCCAGAGGATATATTCCTTTGAGATGTTCTTTAAATCAGTAATGCGATGGCCGTTTGGTATCATAACGGCCCTAACGCCAGCGGTCCGAATAAGGTTGGCAACATCACCGGCTTTCTGGACGAAGACGCGTTTTGCCTGCTTCAACGACCATAAATATGTCCGACCTTTCAGGAGATAATCCCGCAGATATGAGCCGTTGCATTCATAATCGGTGCCGGTCCGGAAAAAGAAGATTTTTTTATGAAGCCGGCAGTACATTGCGACAAGGTCGGTCGTGAGGGCCGCGCCTTTTTTGAAGTAAATGTCGGCGTTCGCCAGTCGCATCGCCTTGAACAAAATTCTTGCGCCTGACAGTGGATTTTTCTGAATGTCGGTCGCTTTGTAGATAGTGATATTGTCTGTCGTTTCAACATCGGGCTGGCCAAAGTTGCCGGTAATGACGCTTACGCGAAAACGCGGGTCTTTTGCCAGTTCGGTGGCGAGCATATAGAAATCGACCTCGGAGCCGCCCTGCACGCCGGGCGCGTTCGGATTCAGCAGGGGATATACATCCAGAGAAACAAAACAAACGGCTTTACGATTTATGTCATCCATTTCTTAAACCACATATTAAACATCATTATGCTCCATAGAATGCGGTAGTAGTCGCCTTTTTTCCTCTGGTGGCGGTCCCAGTAGATTTTGAGCAGGTCCTTGTCGTAGTAATTCAGCAGGTCGAAGCCGAAAATCTCATTATATACAAAATCCTTAAGCTCGTTCCTGAAGTAGTGTATCATCGGCACGCCGAAACCCTGCTTTTTGCGATTGATAATTTCCGGCGGCAGGATATTTCTAAAGGCCCTTTTAAGAATATATTTCTTTTGTCCCCATCTTATTTTTAATTCGGGAGGAATCCGTGCCACGAACTCAACGAGTGTATGGTCGAGAAAAGGAACGCGGGCCTCAAGCGTTACCGCCATCGAGGCCCTGTCTTCCTTTACAAGCAGGTCATCGGGAAGATACTCGTTGAGGTCGCAATTCATCGCGTTATTGATGTCATCGGGATAAATAAAATGCTTGCCGATATATTTATATGGCAGCAGTATTTCTGAGGACTCTTCCTTTGTCCTGAACATATAACTGAACAGGCGCAGATATAGCGTAACGGGGTCTTCTTTTTTGCCGAGGAAGCCGCGAAGCTTGTTGGGCTTGTCTCTCCTGACAATAAGGTTCGCCGCCGCTATCGAATAATCGAGAAAGAATTTTACCGGCGCAGGCAGCCGATTGAGGTATTTTATAAGTCGGTAGTCGTTGTAATGCCAGTAACCCCCGAAAATCTCGTCGCCGCCGGTGCCGGACAGCGACACTGTAACGTGCTGTCTTGCGACCTTGCTGACAAGGCAGGTGGGGACCATAGAGGGGTCGCCGAAGGGGTCGTCGTAATAAAAGGGGAGCTCGTTTATAAGTTCTTTCACATTCTCTGCATTGAAACTTATCTCGAAATGCCGCGTCTTGAATTTGTCGGAAACAATTTTTGCGTAATGGCTCTCGTTAAAATCCGGCCTGTCGAACCTTATCGAAAAAGTGTTCAGGTCTTTGGCATATTTGCTCATAATCGAGACGAGGATGGAACTGTCGATGCCTCCCGATAAAAAAGCGCCTAAAGGCACGTCGGATATCATTTGCATTCTTACGGCTTTATCGAGCCGCTCGACGATTTGCTTTTCTATTTCTTCCTGGCTGATATCGAGCTGCGGCTCGAACGATAAATTCCAGTATCGTTTGCACTCCTTGATTTTTTTTGCCGACAAGTCGTAAACAAGGTAACAAGAGGAGGGCAGTTTCTTTACGCCTTCGAGGATTGACTTGTCGAAAGGCGTGTTGCCGAAAAGCATATAATAATCCATTGCACTTTGGCTAATCTGTTTTTTAATATCGCTTTTCAAAAAGACCTTCAGCTCCGACCCGAATATAAATCTTTTATCGTCGCAGTAATAAAACAGCGGCTTGATGCCGAAGCGGTCTCGCGCAAGGAACAGCTCATTGCGTTTTTTATCGAATATGCAGAAGGCGAACTGGCCGTTGAGATGTTCGAGAAGTGCTGTCCCCCATTGCTCATAGCCGTGAACGAGCACCTCGGTATCGGTATGCGATTGAAAGATGTGGCCGAGTTTTTCGAGCTTGAGCCTGATTTCGGGGAAGTTGAATATCTCGCCGTTATAGGTAACACAGACCGAACCATCCTCATTATACATCGGCTGTTTGCCTGCCTCTGTCAGGTCGATGATTTTCAATCGCTTGTGGCCAATTGAGATGCCGTCCGCCATGTGGAAGCCCTCCTGCTCAGGCCCGCGATGGTTAAGCAGGTCAGCCAGCGACTTTATTTTTTTTTCATCTTCCCAGTTGAAGCCGAGAATCCCGCACATTTACGCTGTTCTTTCAAAAATAAATTCGTTGCAGCCCGTAAAGCCCTTTGTCTTTACAAGCTTTTTGAGCTTAAAGCCGCGCTTCTCGAAAAACTGCGTCACTTCGGCAGGCGTCGCATACTCGTATGGATAGCCGCCTACCCAATCAACGATGTCAGTATAGTAGCTCATTCCCCTTTCTTTACTGAAAGGATTAGACCGGCATATTATCAATAAAGCCGGGATTTTAACAATATAGACGAGCCACACGAGAATTTTTCTGATGATTGCGGGGCTTTTGTTGTATGTTCGCTTTATCAGTTTCCAGACGGGCGAAGTCCAGTGCTTGTTGTAAATTGCTATTGCCAATAATCCTCCTTTGGCAACGAGCTTATCGACTGCCTCGAACGCTTTATACATATCGCCCGTATGGTGAAGAACGCCCCAGCTATATACCACGTCGAAAGGCCCTATACTAAGGTTCTCGTTGAGAATCGAATCGACTGAAAATTTGATTGCGTCTTCTCTTGCCCGGTCATCCCATTGTTTGACGGTTTTTAACAGGTTTTGTGCTGTGGCGACGCACTGCGGGTCAAAATCAAAAGCAGTGACTTTTTTTGCGCCCAGGCCGCTCGCGGCGATGGAAAACAGTCCACTTCCGCAGCCGATATCCAAAAAGGTCTTGCCGACCAGGTTTCCGACAAGACCTTCGAGCGAAAGTTTCGCGTCTAAGTATTTTTCTTTGGTAATTTGTCTGGAGAAATTTTGCCAGTTTTCTCCGAAGGCGAATCTTTCAGTCATAGCTCTTTGTCAATTGACTGATTAAAAAGGTTTTGGAACAGCCGTTTGTATTGTTCTGCTATTCTGGTTATATCGTGATATTGTTCTACGTATCTTCTGGCCTTTATGCCGAATTCGATGAAGCGTTCGTTTTCAAGCATATAACGCAGATTGGATACCAGCAGAGTTATATCACCATCGCAGTATAAGCCGCAGCCGTGAGTGTCTAAAAAGCCGTCGGGGTTCACGTTGAAAGACAGAATCGCAGTGCCGGCTTTGCAGGCCTGAATAAACGTGTTTGGGAAACCCTCCGAATCACTTGTGTTGACCAGCACCTTTGCCCGCTGAAAGTAAGCGTCTATCTGGTTGAAGGGAACGTGCCTGATAAACTGCAAATTAGGGGTTGTGGCTGCTTTTGCGATAAGTTCCGCATAATGCCTGTCATTATTCGGCGTCTGGCATACGATAGTGAAATGTTCGTTCGGGAGCGCCTTTGCAAGCTCTAAAAAACGTTCAGGATTTTTAATGGCAACGTCTCTGCCGACCCATAAAATCGTATCACGCTTATGTTTCTCCATCGCCGGTATTCGGTGACCGTTGGGAATCACTGTTGCCTCGATACCCGTTGTCCTTTTCAGGTTTTCCGCATCGACGGCATTCTGGGCAAATACCATTGCCGCCTTTCGCAGCGACCAGGCGAACAACCTTCCAACGACAAGATTTTGTTTTATGTATGTCCCGTCACTTTCGAGAGCACTTGCAAGACGGTATATAAATTTTCTCTTGTGAAGTTTACAAAATAACGTCACAAGAGCGACGCCCGCCGATGCGCATTTCATCATATATATATCTGCGTCGGCTCGATTCAGTGCCTGCCAGGTCCTCGTCATCCCGCTTAAAGCGCCTTTGCTGAAATCAAGCGCCTTAAAAAGTTTGACGCCCTCGATAACCTCGCCATCCTGTTGACTGTAGTCAGCCACGATGAAGCTTGATTCAAAATGTTGGTCTTTTGTGATTTCGGTGGATAAATAATACAGGTCAACGTTAGCTCCACCGAAATAGTCGCCAACCGCCGGATTAAAAATCGGATACGTCTTCGGTGCTATAAAGCAAACCTTGAGCCGTCTTTGCTCTCTGTGAAATCTGTGGTTCATTTCGCAATCACCAGACAGGCCCAGGGCACGCCCAGCCAGGAGTTGAGGTTTATCAGCTGTATGTCGTTGAAGCCCGCTTTTTTGAGTTTTTCAACGACGTGTTTTTTTGCGCAGCCGTGTTTATCGACTCTTCGCCAGTATCTTGCCAGAAATAGATAAATCAGGCCCCAGCCGTTCGGCCTTATCGTCGTCGTCATCAGCGTGCCGCCGGTCTTTAGAATTTTCTTCGCCTCATTGAAAAATTGCTGTAACTTTTCACCGTTGAAATAATCCGTCATCCAGGTCGATAGGACAACGTCGAATTTTTCATTACCGACAAGTTTTGATAATTCAGTCGCGTCACCTTTGAAGACCTTAATGGGCAGCCGGCAAAGGTGCGGGTTCTGGTCAATACCGACCACCGTATTATTATCCAGAAGCAAACGCGTGTAGTCCCCCGTTCCGAGGCCTACGTCCAGAACGTGCTTGCCTTTTATCTGCGCTACCGCCGGGACAAGTTTCCTGTCCGCCGGCATACGGCAAAGCCAGGTCATTATTCCCTGCTTTTCATACGATTCCGGCGTATAATTCAAATATCTGTTATGGCCGATTTTTTCTGCTGTCATAGATCTTTGTTTTTCCAGCGATTATACACGAAAATCAGCCAAAGCTCTCTTGCGTTGTCTTTTTGGCCGCTTATATGCTCGTCAAATAATTGTTTACCGTATTCGTAATTCAATGGGCCGCCGTTGTAGTATTTCCGGGCGGTCAGGAACTCACGAATTAGAACACTGTTTTTTATCCAGCCGCTAACTGGCACTGTAAAGCCGCGTTTGGGTCTGTGGACAATCTGAGGGGGCAGGTATTTACCCGCTATTTTTTTCAACAGCCATTTTGTCGTCAGCCATCTGATTTTATATTTCTCCGGCAGCGACAACACAAGCGGAACCAGACGGTAATCCAGATACGGCACTCTTGCCTCCAGTGAAACCAGCATCGAGGCGAGGTCAATTTTTTTTAGAATGTCCTCCGCGAGATAATTGTGAATATCGTTTAACTGAACTGAAAGCAGAGAATCTTCATTACTGCAGCCAATAATCCGGTCTTCTGCAACAAAGCTGCCGGACAATAGTTTTTCTCTGGGTTGCTCTCCGAATGTTCCCATCCAGTTAAGATGCCGCCTGCTGCAGCCCGCCTCGTAATCGCGCACAAACCTTTTAATTTTGAAGCCGAGCGTAACTTTCCTGTCTGAGGGCGGAATCGCTTTTGTAAAAAGACCCAATAGCCGGACGAACGGTGCCGGCGCATACCGAGCAAGTTTATACGCCTTATAGGTATCATAGCCGCCGAAGACCTCGTCTCCGCCGTCGCCCGATAATGATACGGTAACAACCCGCCGTGTGATTTTCGACAAAAGATACGTCGGGAAAACGGAAGAATCGCCGAACGGCTCATCCATCTCACAGATTACCTTTTCAATGATATCTTCGTTAACGTCCATAAATTCGTAATGATGGGCGGTCTTGATGTGTTCGGCAGCGATTTTGGAAAAATCCAGCTCGTTGTATGAATCGTCTTTGAAGCCGATTGAGAAGGTGTCAAAGTCCTTTTTATGCTGGCTGATGATGGCGGAAATCAGCGATGAATCAATTCCGCCCGAAAGGAAGCTCCCCACCGGAACGTCTGCTATCAGCCGTTTGAGAACAGCGTCCCGAAGGATTTCCTCGACCATTTCGAGACGCTCCTCGACCGGGATAGCTTCACTTTTTGCTATCTCGTTTTCGAGGTCATAATGCTTCGCAATCGTGATTGTATTTGTTTTCAGGTTGAAAAGCAGGTTTTCAGACGGCATGAGTTTCCGGCAGTTTTTGTAAATCGTCAGGTCGCCGCCGATATATTTTTGATAGAAATAAAAATTCAATCCAGACAAGTCCATCTCAAGGGGGATTCGGTGTTTTATGATTGCCTTCAGTTCGGAAGCGAAAATAAACCGCGAGCCGTCGAAATAGTAATACACCGGCTTTATGCCGAACCTGTCACGCGACAAAAACAGCGTCTGCCTGTTCCTGTCATAAATGCAGAACGCCCACATACCGTTGAATCTCTCGACGCATTTTTCGCCCCAGCGATGATAGGCGGCAAGGATTACTTCGGTGTCGGTGCCGGAGATGAATTTGTAGCCGAGCAATTCAAGCTCTTTTCGGATTTCCTGAAAATTGTATATCTCGCCGTTGAAAACAATAGTGAGGTTTTCGAAATGCATCGGCTGATGGCCCTTTGGCGACAAATCCAGAATCGACAGGCGCGTATGACCGAGCGAGACCTTCTCGTCGAGATAAGTCCCGCGGTCGTCGGGGCCCCGATGCCTCATCGCGTCAGCCATCGCCTCGACGGCTGACTGGTCTTTCCAGTTAAATCCTGCTATTCCGCACATTTGATTTTATAAATTTCGGCAAGCGTCCTGCTTTCGAATCC
>CAYLXJ010000003.1:0-21002 GCA_964387385.1 uncultured Pirellulales bacterium | reverse complement strand
TCGGCCAACAACCATACAGCCGCGTTTTCCCATCGTGATTACTGCCGCCTGCACACCCCTCGCGACGAGGTCCGAGCCGATGAGTTTTGCCGAGCGGATATCGGCGCTGGAGCGTTCGCTTATTAAAGCCGCCTCATACAGGTTGGGTATCATTACATCGACCGAGAAATATTCCGCGGGTAGTTCCCCCGACTCACCGGCAGCCGCTCCTATCGCGCCCGCGGGGTCGAGAACGATTTTTTTGCCTGAAACCCTCGCAATCGAGATTGCCTTTATAACCGCGTCCTTCGGCAGCCGTGCGTGTATCAGGCAAACGTCGGCGTCGGCGATTGCCCCTTCGGCCTTCTCGATATCCTGCGGTATAAGGGCGCTATTGGCCCCCTCATAACGCATACAGGCGTTTTCCCCTGAGGTATCAACAAGCGTCAGAAAAACCCCGGTATTTTTCGCCTGCGCAGTGAAGACGTATTCGGTGTTTACGTTAAACTGTTTCAGGATAGATTTGACCATCGGCCCGAACGGGCAGTTGCCGATTTTACTGATTAAGTGAACGTCGCAGCCGCAAAGAGCCGCCTCGATTGCCTGGTTGACTCCAGGTCCCGTCGCCGTATAAGACAACGCCGTGCCTGCCGTGGTCTGCCCGGCCACCGGGACCTGCGAGCACTTGGCAGCCATATCCACGTAAACGCTGCCGACCACGACGACCTTTGGAATCCTTCCCGACATTCACATCCTCAGTCAATTTATTTACAAATAAGTTGGCTAACCATAACAGCTTTTTAGATTCTCATCGTCAGCCAAATCATAATTCATAAATCATAAATAATAAACGAAAAATTACTGCTGTCCTTCGGCAGGAGGTCGCCTGGTCGGCCTTTCTCTCGGGGTACGCGGCTGTCTCGGCATTCTCGGCTCGCCTCCGCCTCGCGGTGCTGCCGCGGGCTGCTCGCCGCCTACCTGCTGCTGGCGTTCCTCTCGGATTTCCTCTGAAAGCTTTGTTTCGAGAGTATTCAGCCGTTCGCGCCTCTGCCTCAGGACCAAATCTATCGCCTTTATTGTCTGGTTGGGGTCTTGCGATTCAGCCAGCTTTCGTATGAACCTCAATTGGGCATTGACAAGCTCCTCAATGGCCCTTGCCAGCTCAATCTTTTTTACGGGCATCGCCAGCCATTCCTGCTCCTCGCTTCTTGTCTCTATATTTACCCTGTTAAGTTCCCGCTGGAAGGAATTAAAATCATTTATGTCCGGCTCATTTAAATCCTCCGGCACTTCCGGCGTCTCGGCCTGCGTTGCCTGCTGCTCGGCCGTCGCGGGGCTGGCCGGCGCCGCCTGTGCCGCCGGAGGGGTCAGAATCCATTCGTTGATTTTATCCTGTGAGTCCAGCCCGATTATCATATTTAGGACGCCCCCGCTGAACTGCACGCCAAATGCCGCCCTGCCCGGACTGACAATTTTGCCTTCCAAAAGTTTTTCCGTCCGGCCTAACTGCATAAACACGGGACGAATTAAAGTATTGATACTTTCTGAACGGCTGGCGTTCGGCGGAAGATTGACCAGCCACGATTCTGAAAAGTCCGCCTCATCAAATCTGCCCGACTGCATTGACTTTAAAAGTTTTTGTGCGACTTTCTCGTATCGGGCTATTGTATCTTCCTGCGGAGCGTTTTCTGCCTTCTGCACGGGGCTTGTCTGCGGCTGCGCCTCGCCGCTTCTCATCTGCATCTGCTGCTGCAATTCCATTGTTGTTACTGTTTCTGCCGTAGTTCCCTGGGCGTAAAGAATAGCGTTCAGGCCGAGATATGCCGTGACAGCCGTTAATACTGAAATTGTTTTTCTCAGGCGTCTCATTTAAAAACCTTTCTCGTAATTCAATCCCGGCAAGCCGGGACTGTTTTTATACTTCTTCAGTGTTAGCCACGTCGATTCGCTCCATAATTCTATCAAATTCCTCGAGAGAATGAAACTCGATAACAATCCTGCCGCATTTGCCGTTTTTGCGTGTCTCGATTGCAACGTTGGTTCCGAGTTCCTTGCTCAATCTGCTTTCGAGGTCTGTAATATGGGCAGGTCTTGTGCGTGCGGCCAATTTTTTTGGGTCATTGGCAGAAAGATATTTTCGCACTAACCGTTCAACCTCACGGACACTCAGCCGGCCAACCATAGCTCGATTGGCAAGCTTCCTGCGTAATTCATCTGTCGGCAGGGCAAGTATCGCTCGGGCATGGCCCATCGTAAGGTCACCCTTGATTAGCATCTCCTTGATTTCGGATGGTAAGTCCAGTAATCGCAAGTAGTTAGCTATCACAGACCTGTCCTCGCCCAATCGGCTTGCCGCCTCGACCTGCGTCAGCGAAAGGCCGTTCAAATAATTTTGATATGCGTTTGCCCGTTCAATCGGGTTAAGGTCTGCACGATGTATGTTTTCAACAAGAGCCAGTTCGAGCAATTCCTCATCTCTGACCGGCCGGACAATAGCGGGAATTTTTTCTAAACCGGCAAGTTTCGCTGCCCGCCATCGCCTCTCGCCGGCAATGAGCTGATATACATTCGCTACCTGGCGAACAATAATCGGCTGAATTATGCCGTTGGCCTTTATAGAACGAGCCAAATCCGCTAATTCTTGTTCGTTCCAAATAAAACGAACTTGATGCGGGTTTGGCTGAATTTCATCGACTTTTACCTCACGAAAAGAATCTGTCGGCTTTACGGATAAAGCGCCTAATCCGTTATCTGACAAGGCATTAGGACTGATTTCAGCTATAGGAATCGGTAAAGGCGTCTCCTGAGAAAATGAGGTTATGGGACCTAAAAGAGAAGCCAGCCCCCTGCCTAAATGTTTTGGTTTTTCCGTTTTCTCTGTCATTTTTTCTCCTTCCTTGGTAATTCAAGTCAGACGTGTCCGACAAGTCCGCCAGGTCGGACACTTTTGACAAAAAAATAAGCTCTGTTTTTATTTCGGAGTTTTAGATAAAAATCCTGCAGCAATTGCAAGCGAAAAATCCTTATTTTGATAAAAAAGTTTCACGTGAAACACTGACCTATCACGAAGCTGCAGGGAATCAAGCAGGAAGGCAGCATAAAAAATGGCACAACCGGTTAAACGAGGGCAAACAGATGTGGATATACGAAGAATTAACGCATGATGAAGATTCCAAATCAATGAACGAGACGTTGCTTCGAGATAAATAAAGTATATGGGGCCAATGGGGCTGATGGTTTCCTATTATTACTAATACTAAACATGAAATAGTTATATAATAAATAGGATTTTGTCGGCCCCATCGGCCCCACTTGAACGATGACGGGGAAACGCCAGAGAGAATAGGAAGGAGCGGAAAATGGCAAAGGCGGAAATAGCGGCCGACTCGAAAAGAGAAGAGGGTGTTGACGGGACCTGCCTACGGATTTACGAAAAAAGAAAATTAACTGGAATACGCAGTTTCGAGTTCAGAATGATTTTATCGGCTGATTTTCGTGAGACAAACGAGAAAGGCAAAGCGATTGCGATAAGCAAGATAAAACAGACGGCGGAGGAGCTAAGGCAAAAAAACTGATACCGGCAAAAGGATAGGAGGGAGTGTTTCACGTGAAATTACGGCGATATTCAAATGTTTGGTGTAAAATAATCAAACATTATAAAATTTACTGATAGTCCTATAATTTGTTATCACGCGATACTGATAACCACTTATTTAACGTTTTCTATTGTACTTTTACGTTTGGGTCAATGGGGATGAATTCATCGACAAAGCTGCTGGAGTGCATAATTGTTATGAGTTTTTCGAGTGCCAGAATTGCGGCGATTAAGGCAAAAGCGCCTGCCGCATCAGGATTGCCTAATAGTGTGTTGACAAACGAGATGATTAGTAAAAGTGAAAGGAACGACTCGCCTAAGGCGTCCATAATGCCCAGAAAGATGTTGCGTGTATAAAAGTAACCGCCCCCGGGGTAAATGACGGACAGCCGTCGTGCCCTGATTTTATTTTTGAATTCGAGTGAGCAGTGCGGGCAGGCGTAATAGCCCTTTACTAAGGGTTTTGTGCAGCGGGGACAAAGATGCGCTCTTTCGAGCATCGGGCTTGATTGGCCGTCAAAATTGATATTTTTCAGCAATTCCGCGATTTTCTTTCTTGCTGCGCCGGCAATCGCCTGGAATTTTTCAGTGCCGCCGTTTTTGTAATTGGCGACGAGGGCCGACCGTTTAATTTGAAGCGACAAACAATCCGCGTAAAGGATTTGGGCGACAGATTTACGCCAGGAAAGGTTTGATTTTATCGGGATGTGAAAGACGCGTTTATCGGTAAAGACAAAAAGGCATCGCTTGAGGGCATAAATCCACGCACCGGTTAGCATTTGTTCCATAAGGGAAAAGGGCGAACAGCCGGCGGTTATAAACAGGATTTTTTCGTCTGCCTGAAGAAAAGGCGCGAGAAAGCCCAGTTTTGACAGATATTTTCGCTGTTGTTTTTCGATGCCTTTTTTGTATCTGCCTTTATGGTCCGAAAACATCAGGGTCGCGTCGATAGGCGGCCCCTGAATTTGCTTGTTTTCAACAGGCGTAACCGTATTTTGTTTCATTTCGGGTGCTTGAGTAAGCATATCGGGTCTCCTTAATTATTTGCGATATATCGGCAAAAGAGGATACCCACGTTACCGATACCCATACCAAGAACGATTCCTGTTTAGGTTTCGGTCTCGGTAACGGTAACGTTATCGGCTGCGCCAGTTTGTAGCGAGGGCGTCTTCGGGGTCAGGTTCGGTTCGGCGGGTCGGCGTTTTGTCAATCAGCACTGAGACGTTTCGCTGCCGGGGGATAAAGTCCTCAACACATTTATTGGAAAAAAGAATTGCCGATAATTTTTTGAAGACGAGCATGATAACACACAGAATAATTGCCTGGCCGAGACGCCAGTGGTCTGTTGAGGGGCTGGCAAAAAAGACAATCGATACGAAAGCAAGCAAAGAGGCAAAAAGGATTTCCATAGCGGCGTCGGCAAGGCCCAAAAGGGAGTGGCGTGTATAAAAAAATCCGCCGCCGGGGATGATGATTGAAAACAGGGAGGCCCAGAATTTATTTTTAAATTTCAGCGAGCAGTGCGGGCAGGTGTAGTAATTTTTTATGAGGGGCCTCGTGCAGCGAGGGCACAGGGGCGTCCTTTCCAGCAGCATAGTGGTCTTGCCTTCGAGCGACATATTTTTCAGAAGCGCTTTGATTTTTTTCCTGCTTTTTCGGTCAATGCATCGGAATTTGTCCGTCCTGCCGCTTTTGTATCCGGCGGTAAGCGTTGAGCCGCGGATTTGAAGGCGCAGGCAGTCGGAATACATAATTTGCGCTATTGAAGACAAGCCGCAGCGGTTTGCCGCGGCGGGCAGATGCAGAATGCGCCTGTCGGTAATGACAAATAAAGAGCGTTTGAGCGGCTGAAGGGATATTCCCGTCAGAAGCTGCTCGACGAACGAGGCGTGCGAACAGCCGGTAAACACGAGGAGGATTCTTTCGCTTTTGTCGAGAAATGGCGCCAGAGGGGTGAGCTTTGAAAGAAGGTTTCGCTGATGTCGTTCAATTTCCGCCTTGTATATGCAATTATGGTCCGAGAATGAAACGGCGGTATCAACAGGCAGGCCGTAAAGTTCCTCGGCGGCCCCCACTTCGTGTTCCTTATGGGTATGGGGAGTGATGAAATTGCGCTCAAATTGAATTTTCGAGATAGTCATTTTTCAATTTAAAAAAAATAACACAGAGATATCGGCCAAAAAAGAGTAGCATATAATCGTTGATTTGAAAAAATATTAAGCGCAGCCCAGGTTTTTTTATTACAATTTATAAATTATGCGTGCGGTGATACAAAGGGTGTTATCAGCGAGCGTCGAGACAGAAGGCCGGATTGTCGGACAAATCGGCAGGGGGCTTCTGGTGTATTTGAGCATAGCAAAGACCGATAACGACAAGGACGCTGAATTTATCGTGGAAAAGCTCACCGGCCTGAGGATATTCCCTGACGATGCGGGGAAAATGAACATCAGCATTACTGAGGCGGGCGGCGAAATCCTGCTTGTGAGCAATTTCACGCTTCACGGGGATTGCCGCAAAGGCAGGCGTCCCGGCTTTGATGGGGTAGCCGAACCGGCTATGGCGCAAAAATTATATGACAGGGTCGCTCAGTTAATTTCTGAAAGGGGTATAAAGGTCGCAAAGGGCGTTTTTGGGGCTTATATGCAGGTAAAAAGCATTAATGACGGCCCTGTAACTTTCCTTTTAGACAGCTGCCGATTATTTTAGCAAAGTTAGGGGGGTATATTTGTCGAAAGAATTTGAGTTTATCAGACGGAATTTAGTTGTAGCAGTTGAAATGAAGTATATAATCTTGCAGCCGAATTTTTCGTATAAATTATACAAGGTTATTTTGGCGAACATAAACGAGGTTAATTGAATAGTCAGGACAGGCGGCACGATTAGCTGATATAAAAAGGTGTTGAATAATGGCAAAGCGAAAAGGCGGTAAAAACGGTTTGACGGCGGCGGACATCGAGAAGTTCCGCCAGGCCCTGCTTGCCAAGCGCAATGAAATCCTCGGCAACGTTACTATTATCGAGGACGAGACCTTCAAGAAGGAGCGCAGCGAGCTGTCGAGTATGCCTTTTCATATGGCCGACGCCGGCTCGGACAATTTCGAGCAGGAGTTCGCGCTGGACCTTATGGACAGCGAAAAGAAACTGCTTAGCGAGATAACCGACGCCTTGAGGCGAATCGAAGCGGGGGAATACGGAGTTTGCGAGGGAAGAGGCGAGAATATCCCGAAGGCCCGTTTGAATGCTATACCGTGGGCGAGATATTGTGTCACCTGCGCGGAATTGAAGGAAAAAGGCCGGCTTGTCGAAGCAGGGGCTGGGGAGGCAGGCGAGATACCCGAATACGCGGCGGCCGGCGACGATGAGTCCGACACCGAAGAAGAAGATGAAGAAGAAGGCGAGCCGGAAACCGGCTTCGAAGAAGAGCCCGAACGCGAATAGCAAATCCGTCAAAGCGGAAAATTCACTTCAATTTTCACAACAGGTAATTTCTCCGAAAAATTTTAATCCCAAGAGAATCGTGATTGACGCGCGCCCGATGCAATCATAAACTTGTAATTTTACTTTAAATGGCACGGGCTTGAAGCCCGTGCTGCAGTTTTTCCGGAGAAACAGCCGTGGAAGAAGCAAAACAGAAGGCCCAGGGACTTATCGAGGCGATGGCATACATTCGCAAGTTCCGGGGCAAAATTGTGGTGGTGAAATTAGGCGGAAGCGTCCTCGACGACGAGGCACAGCAGAGGAAGCTGCTGAACGACGTGGCGTTTATGTCAACGGTCGGGATACGGACGATAATCGTTCACGGCGGGGGCAAGGCGATAACCCGCGCGATGAACGAGGCGGGTTTGCAGCCCGTGTGGGTGCAGGGCAGACGCTATACCGACGAAAGGACGCTGCGAATCGTCGAGCATACGCTGGTGCACAGCGTAAATGAGCCGTTGTGCAAAATTTTGGGCGAGCTTGGCTGCCGGTCGATGGCGCTGCATACATTGAGTAGCTGCGTGCTGTTCGCCGAGCAGTTGCGTTTGGATGGTCCCGACGGGCGCAAAATTGATTTGGGTTTTGTCGGCAAAGTCAATGAGGTCAACGGGCAACTGCTGAAAACCTTGTGCGCCGACGGGACAATACCTGTTATCGCGTCGCTTGCGATGGACCAGTTCGGCGGGACGCTGAACGTCAACGCAGATACAGCGGCGGGCAAAGTTGCGGCGGCTGTCGAGGCGGAAAAACTTGTTATGGTCAGCGACACACACGGCATCCGCAGGGACATCAATGACCCCAATAGCTGGGTATCGAGTTTGAACGAGCAGCAGATTAAGGAAATGATTGACGCTAAAATAATAACCGACGCGATGTTTCCGAAGGTCGAGGCCTGCCTGATAGCTCTTGCGGCCGGTGTAAAAAAAGCGCACATAATCGACGGGCAGCTTGAACATTCGCTTTTGCTGGAGATATATACGGACAAAGGCGTTGGAACGGAAATTGTTAAGTAAAAAGAAAAAAGTAAAAAGGTAAAAAAATGAATGAGATTCTTGCGTTTATGCCGGGACCTTGTGAGTGGATAGTTATTATCGGGATGCTTTTTATAGTATTTGTAGTGCCTGCTGCGATAGCGATTATCTTTTTGATAGTGTATTTTGTGAGAAATAATAGAGAAAAGCAGGAACTTAGGACAAAAATAAAAGAGCTGACCGAAGAGATAAACCGTTTGAAAGACAAGATACAACGATAAGAGGTGAAAAACAAAAAATGACGACGCAGGAAACAATTGAGCTTTACAGTAAATACGTAATCGCGAATTACAAGCGGCTGCCGCGGGTTATTGTCAAGGGCGAGGGCTGCTACTTGTATGACGCCGACGGGAATAAAATCCTCGATATGTTCCCCGGCTGGGCTGTAAGCGGCATAGGCCATTGTCACCCGAAAGTGGTCGAGGCAATTCGCAAGCAGGCAGGTGAACTGCTGAATATCTACAACACGTTTTACTCGGAGCAGCAGGGCCAGTTGGCTAAATTATTGAGCGAACGCGGCTTCGGCGGAAAGTGCTTTTTCTGCAACAGCGGCGCGGAGGCAAACGAGGCGGCATTGAAGCTGGCTCGCTTGGCAACTCAGGAAGGCAAATACAAATTTATCACCGCTGAGGGCAGTTTTCACGGGCGGACTTTCGCAACGGTAACGGCGACGGCGCAGCCGAAATATCACGAGGGCTTTCTGCCGCTGCTGCCGGGTTTTGTTTATGTGCCTTTCAATGATATAAATGCGCTCGAAAAGGCGTTCGGCGACGAGGTCTGCGCGGTTATGGTTGAGCCGATTCAGGGCGAGGGCGGCATAAACGTCGCGACAAAGGAATACCTTGAGACGATTCGCGGCTTATGCGATGAGAAGGGTGCGGTAATGATTTTAGACGAGGTGCAGACGGGGATGGGACGGACGGGCAAGTGGTTCGCGTATCAGCATTACGATATCGAGCCGGATATTATAACGATGGCAAAGGCGCTCGGCGGAGGGGTGGCAATCGGGGCAATGATGGCAAAAGAAGAATTAGCCGCCAAATTAGTCCCCGGCAAGCACGCATCGACTTTCGGCGGGAACTGCCTTGCCTGTGCGGCCGGCGTGGCAGTCGTAGAGGCAATCGAGCAGGACAACCTGCTGGATAACGCCGCGAAAATGGGCGAGTATGCAAAGCAGAAATTATTGCAGCTCAAGCAAAAGCATTCAATAATCGATTCGGTCCGCGGCACGGGCCTGATGATTGGCGTTCAGTTGACCGCGCCTGGCGGTGAAATCGTCGATAAGTGCCTCGCTAATGGTTTGCGAATAAACTGCACTAACAATACAGTGCTGCGTTTTATGCCCGCGATGATTGTTACCAAAGAGCAAATCGACAAAGCGATTGATATTCTGGATAGCGCTATAGGTGAGACAAAATGAAGCATTTTTTATGTATAAGCGATTGTTCGGCTGATGAATTGAACGAGCTTATCGACCTGAGCGCGTCGCTCAAAAAATTATACAAAGGCGGCGGGCGTGACGTATGCCTTGCGGGCAAGGTGCTGGCGATGGTTTTTGAGAAGCCCTCACTGCGGACGCGAATCAGTTTTCAGGTGGCGATGAGTGATTTGGGCGGTTCGTCGATATTCATCCGCCCCGAGGACATAGGAGGCATAGGCAAACGCGAGCCGATTAAGGATATGGCGCGTGTCCTGAGCCGATACGTGGATGGCATTATGGCGCGGACGTTCGAACACAATACCGTTGTCGAGCTTGCCAAATTCGCTACGGTCCCCGTGATAAACGCGCTTACCGATTTGTCGCATCCCTGCCAGGCGATGGCGGACGTGCTGACAATCAGGGAGCATTTAGGCCGGCTGGAGGGCGTCAAAATCGCATACATAGGCGACGGCAATAATGTCGCACGTTCATTGGCGTTCGCGGCTGCAAAACTTGGTATGAAAATGGCCGTCGCCTCGCCTAAGGGCTATGAGCTTGACTGGGGCACAATCGAAAAAACAAACGGCATAAAAGCCGACAGTGTCTCAATTACCAATGACCCCGTCAAGGCGGTCGCCGGTGCGGACGTGGTTTATACCGATACCTGGGTAAGTATGGGCCAGGAAAACGAAAAGGCAAAACGCCTCAACGATTTCAAGGGTTTTCAGGTCAACGCCGAGCTACTCAAGTCCGCACCCGCGGATATAAAAATTATGCATTGCCTGCCTGCGTATCGCGGCTGCGAAATTACCGATGAGGTCGTCGAATCGCCCGCCTCGATTATCTTCGACCAGTCCGAAAACCGCCTGCACTTCCAGCGTGCGCTTGTTAAAAAACTTATGAGTTAGAAGTTGTTTAATCGCAGATTACACGGATTACACAGATTATAATTAAGAAATTAGTTAAGAGGGAAGATTCGGGCGATGCTTCATATTCCAAATCAGCTTGTTCACAGCGGCTTGACAGGCGACATCATAGGGGCGGCGATGGAAGTGCACTCGTATCACGGCCCGGGTTTTTTAGAGAGCGTGTACGAGGAATCGCTGGCTTACGAGTTTGATCTCCGCAAGATACCCTTTGAAAGACAAAAAACGTTTAACGTCTTTTACAAGGGCAGGGCCGTCAAGACCTTTATTGTTGATTTTGTCGCGGATAACACTGTAATAGTTGAGATTAAAGCCATCAAAGAAATCACCGAAATTGAGAAGTTGCAGGTCATCAATTATCTGAAGGCAAGCGGCTTAGAGGTTGGCTTGTTGTTAAACTTCGGCTCTGCATCATTAGTTTATAAACGTTTAATTCAAACAAATCAGTGTAATCCGCGTAATCCGTGATGAAAAAAATACTTGTAGCCAGCACGAATCCGGGGAAGCTCAGAGAATTGCGAGAGATGCTCGGGGAGGATATTGAATGGGTGGGTTTGTCGGACTTTCCGGATATTGCCGAAATCGAGGAGGATGGTAAAACGTTTGCGGAGAACGCACGCAAAAAGGCGCTGGGCTACGCGAAGGCAACAGGGCTTTGGACGCTTGCGGATGATTCGGGCCTGGTTGTAGATGCCCTGGGGGGCAAGCCCGGCGTTGAAAGTGCAAGATTTTCAGGAGCAAGGGACAAAGACAGAAAAATCGTTGACCGCAGGAATGTCGAGAAGCTGCTGGCGATGCTGAAAGATGTTCCGAAAGAGAAAAGACAGGCCAGGTTTGTATGCTGCCTTTGTCTTGCGGCTCCGAATGAAGTATTGGCGGAGACACAGGGGGAATTAGAGGGGGTGATTATCGATGAGCCGAAGGGGGAAAACGGCTTCGGCTACGACCCTGTTTTCTGGGTGCCAAAGTTAAAAAAGACAGTCGCACAGCTCGATTCTGAGCAAAAAAACGCGATAAGCCATAGAGGTAAAGCGATTAGAAAACTAAAAAACGCCCTTTTTCGGCTAAAAAGAAGGATTTAAGACAGATCCTTCGACTCGGCCAAAGGCCTCGCTCAGGGCGACGCTTTGCGTCGTTTCTCACCGCGGAAACGCCATTCGGAGGTTAAAACCGGCGCTGGAACGTCTTTGCCACAGAGAACGTCGATTTTTAAGCCACAGAGGCCATAGAGGTCACAGAGATTAAATTTTTAAAGAAACAGTGGAAGCTGTGTAATCGGTGATTTATATTGGTATAATAGCCGCAAAAAATGGTGTTTTTTTTCTGCGCGATTTGGTGTTTTGCCTTGAACAATTACAGGACGTTTGATATAATACTTTAGCACACCATAGGTTAAACCGCCGCGGCGGGAAAATCGTAAATTTTTCTTTGGAGTAAGCAAAAAATGAAAAAGCCGCTTCAAACCAGTAAAAATAAAGGTCAAAGACCGGCATTTACCCTCGTCGAGCTTTTGGTCGTTATCGCCGTTATCGCGCTTCTGATGGCGATTCTCCTGCCTGCTTTAGGCAAGGCCAGAGAGCAGGGCAAGCGCGCTGTTTGTCTGACTCAGCTCAAGCAATTGCAGCTCGCCTGGGACCAATACTGTGAGGACAACGACGGAAAAGTGATGTCAGGTGATACTATATACTGTTGGGGCTTTCCTGCCTCCGTTGGCGGTCCTCAAGGTTCGTGGTTTGAATATCCGCATACATGGTCGCAACCTTCCGGAGTAAGTCAGAAATATGGCGGGGCCGGCATTTGTGTTTTAGATTCTCCGGGAGGTGTGCTCCCAAGCACTCCAGGCGCCGCTCCATATATTAACATTGATGTCGCCACGCAGGCGGACTGGTATCACAGCATTGAAGACGGAAAGCTTTGGAAATATATCAAAATGCACAAAATTTACCGCTGTCCCGTCGGTCAAAAAAACGCCTATGTTACAAACTATATGTCTCATGCGTTGAATACTCATCCTCAATCAGCCGGCCCTGGTGCACCGATGATTTATCGTAAAAGTCAGATTAACAGAACATCGGAGAGGTTTATATTTTTGGACGTCGGATGGGTTAAAAGCGGAGGAGGAGCATATTATACCCCTTATGCGAGCGGCCCCGGCGGCAACGAGCCGAAAAAATGGTATGACCCGCCGCCGACAAGGCATGGTATGGGGACAACCTTATCTTTTGCGGACAATCACGCTGAATACAGGAAATGGTCGGACCCGCATGCCATTGAAGCCACTAAACACCCGTGGAGCGGGACGGGCTGGGCCGACGCTATCGATAATTGCGATTGCGACTTGAGATGGTTTTCGAGAGCCACGTGGGGAAAGCTTTCAAGCAACTGGACGCCTTGCACAGTTAAGCGCTGCGATAATTGAGAATAGCGAAGCGGCGATTTTTGTAAAGAGGCACGTTTAACGGCTGCTCGGCTAAAACGAGGCAAGCGGCCCATTGTGATTACATTTTATATAATATGACAAACGCGATTTCCGGAATCAATCAATCGCGCCATCGAGCCAGTATTTACTGAAGATTTTTAACCGCAAAGTCGCGGAGCATTTCCTTTTTTTCTTTTATTTAGATGCTGATAAGCTGATTGCGCAGATATATAAAAGTTTGTATTTCCGAAACGGGGCATCGTTTTGATTCGTGTCAGCGAAATCTGCGACACGTAGCGAAGCGTAGAGCCCGTTTCGGAAATCCGTGGCCGTGGCTTGTTTTTCTTGACAATCGGGGGGCATATCCTTATTTCTCGTGTTTTTCGGGCGAAATGCCGAAAGGTTTTGTATAAGGAATAACCCCGACACAAGTATCGGGGCTAAATATTATTATGAAGAAAAGTGATTCTAACGGAAAATCGTTAGTGATAGTGGAGTCGCCGGCGAAATCCCGGACGATAAATAAATATTTGGGTTCCGGCTTCGAGGTCAGGGCTTCGATGGGGCATATACGCGATTTGCCGTCGAAGGAATTCGGCGTCGATTTGGAAAAGGATTTCGAGCCGACTTATACGATTATGCCGGGTAAGGCCAAGGTGGTTACGGCGTTAAAGTCGGCGGCAAAAAAATGCAAAGACGTGTATCTGGCGACCGACCTTGACAGGGAGGGCGAGGCGATTGCCTGGCATCTTGCGCAGATTCTGGGCGTGCCCAAAGACCGGATTTATCGCGTGATATTCAACGCCATCACGCTGACGGCGATAAAGCAGGCCTTCGCCAGTCCGGGCCGGATTGATATCGATAAGGTAATGGCCCAGCAGGCAAGACGCATTCTTGACCGCATCGTGGGTTACCAGATAAGCCCGTTATTGTGGAAGAAGGTTGCAAGGGGATTATCCGCGGGTCGGGTGCAATCGGTCGCCGTCAAAATGGTCGTCCAGCGGGAGCGCGAAATACGCGGTTTTCACCCGGAGGAATATTGGCTTATACCTGCGATTTTCACAACCGACCTCGGCAGCAGCTACGGGCCGATGTGGCTGGATTTTACGCGCACTGACAAGGAAACAGATAAAGGCCCGAATGTCGATGAACAAAATGAATGGCTTGCGAAACACAACGCTTTCAAGGCCGAGCTTCACGAGATAGCCGGCCAGAAATTCAAGGCATCAACGGCTGAACAGGCAAAACGTATTTATGAAGCCGTCAGAGGGGCAAGCTTCAGCGTAGGCGGCGTCGAGAAAAAGGAATCGTCATCTCGTCCGGGGCCGCCTTTTATAACATCGACACTGCAGCAGGCGGCGGCAAACCGGCTGGGGTTTTCCACGAAGCGCACGATGTCGATAGCGCAGCAGTTGTATGAGGGCGTTGACCTCGGCGAGGAGATGGGGTCGCTCGGATTGATTACCTATATGCGCACGGACAGCACGCATATATCGCCTGAGGCGATTAACGAGGCGAGGCATTTTATAGAAAACCATTACGGCAAAGAATACGTTCCTGAAAAGTGGAACGTTTTCACGGCGAAAAAAAGCGCGCAGGCGGCACACGAGGCGATTCGGCCCACAGACGTCGATATGACGCCGCAGGACATTCGCTCGCTTGTCAGCGAAGAGCAGTATAAACTTTACGATTTGATATGGCGGCGTTTCGTCGCCTGCCAGATGTCGCCCGCCAAATGGGACGTGACGAACCTCGATATCGTCGCCGATACGTCAATCGGGAAATGCTTATACAAGGCGGGAGGCAAAGTGCTTTTGTTCGACGGCTTTACGAAGGTATGGCCTGCGCCTACTGCGGAGCAGGAATTGCCGGCGGTCAAAATGGGTCAGGAATTAGCCGTGGTCGATATTCGCCAGGAGCAGCATTTCACAAAGCCGCCCGCAAGGTTCACCGAAGCGTCACTGGTCAAGGCGCTGGAGAAGGAAGGCATAGGCAGACCCAGCACTTACGCAAGCATAATAAGCACAATTCAGGACAGGGGTTACGTCGAGCAGAAAGAGAAGAAACTTTACGCCACCGACCTCGGCGAGGTCGTTACAGACAAGCTCGAAGAATATTTTCCGAAGATAATGGACGTGGCCTTTACGCGGTATATGGAAGAGCAGCTCGATAAAATCGAAGAGCAGCACCTCGACTGGATTAACGTTTTAAATGAGTTTTACGGCCCGTTCAAAAAGCGGCTCGAAACTGCGACCTCGGAAATGAAGCACGCAAAGGCGGAGACGACACCCAGCGAATACGAGTGCCCGCGATGCGGCGAAAAGCTTGTGTATCGTTTCGGCAAGAAGGGCAAATTCCTGAGCTGCTCTGGTTACCCGAACTGCAAATTCACCTGGCAATGCGACAAGGAGGGAAAAATGGTTGAACAGAAGGTAAGCGAGCATAAGTGCCCGAATTGCGGAAAGCCGCTTGTTCACAGGATGGGCCGGTTCGGGGCATTTCTCGGCTGCAGCGATTATCCCAACTGCAAAACAATCGTAAAGCTCGATAAGGAAGGCAATATCGCGCCGCCAAAACCGCCTGCCGAGCCGACGGGGCTGAAATGTTATAAATGCCGCGAGGGTGAACTCGTAATCAGACAAAGCAAAAAAGGCCCGTTTATGGGTTGCAACAGATACCCGCGCTGCCGGACGATAGTCAGCATCAAGCAGAAAGATGAACTGCTGAAGCTGCAATCGGAGGGCAAATGGCCCCCAAAGACAGCCGAGGAAGTCGATAAAATCTTAGGCAGGAAGAAATTGCCGGCCAAGACGGCGAGGGCGGGAAAGTAGTCCCGTATCAAAACAGCTTATCGATTGTTATAATCATAAGCATATGCCATATAATATCCGGATAGTCAGCACGTATGTCCCGAGGCGGTGCGGGATAGCGACTTTTTCGCGGAATCTCGCCAATGCGTTGTCGCATTTTACAAGCGAGGTAGGCCATATACGCGTCGCGGCGATAGATAACGGTTCCGGCCCCTATAATATTCCAGTTGACCTCGTTATCGACCAATATAATCCCCAGTCGTGGCTGGACACGACAAAGCACATCATAACAAGGGCCAAAGAGGCCAAAAATCCTACGGTTGTGCTGTTTCAGCACGAATACGGGCTGGACCCGAGCGACAAAGGCGAAGATGGGCGCGGAAGAAATTACGTTGAAATGGCAAAGGCGTTTACCGAAGCAAAGCTGACGACTGTAACATATCTGCACACAGTTCTGGATGACCCGGACGAGCACCAGAAGACGATTTTGCAGGAACTGGCGAAAATCTGCGACGGCGTGATTGTTACCACCGAAAGCGCAATCGATATTCTCGAATCGGACACTTATAAAATTGAGCACACAAAGCTCAAGCACATCGACCACGGTGTGCGGATGCATCACCAGTCGCATTACGACCGGCTGGCTTTGAAAAAGGAGTTCGGCCTGGAGAACCGTTTCATAGTCACCTCAATGGGACTGCTAAGCCCCGACAAAGGACTTGAATACGGGATACGCGGCTACGGGCGGTTTCTCGAGGAGTCGTGCACGGCCTCGCAGCGAAAGCAGATGCTCTACCTCATCGCCGGCGAGAGCCATCCGGTTTTTATGCGGGCCGAGGGAGGCGAACCTTACAGGCAGTTTCAAGCGTCGATTGCAAAGGCGCTCGAAGAGGCAAAAGTCGAATCGTGCAGGGTCAGGGACTTGAAAGAAGCCAATCTCGACGATTGTGAAGTCGTTTTTTTAGAGACCTATCTCGACGAAGCATTGCTTCTTAAATTGTATGGTGCGACAAACGTGATGCTGCTGCCTTACCTTAATATGCAGCAGATATCGAGCGGCATACTGGCTGACACGCTCGGCTCGGGCAGGGTCGCCATCGCGACGAAATTCAGATATGCCAGGGAACTTATTTACTCGAACAAGAAATGCCCCGAAGGGCTTATGATGGGCCGATACGTCCGCGGGATACTCGTGGACCCCGGCGAGCCGTCGGTAGAACAAATCGCGACCGCACTGGATTATCTGGTTTTCAACAAATCAAGGCGGCTGTTTATGGAAAAGCAGGCGCATCAGCGTGGTTACCAGATGAGCTGGAACAATACCGCCTGGGCGCTGTTGCAGTATATCGATTTTTTGCGGGAAGAGCACGAGATTGTAACGGGCAGAGGAGTAACGTTTGTTCGGGAAAAGCCGTCGAAATACCAACACATCAAGCGTCCGGGCGGCGCTGAGTAAGATAGACGGCATTAGAGCGAGTGAGGAAAGGAGACAAAGTTATGAAGTTTTTTACAGGTCTGGTTCTGGGAGCATGCCTTGTTCTGGCGGCAGGGGCGGCGACTGAGCATTACCTTGTTACCGTCGAAGGCGAATTTGCAAAGGTGGGCGTTTTTCAGCCGGCCTTTTCTGGAATATCGGCCGAGGGCAACTGCTACCTGGCGGTTACAAACACAAGGACGGGCAGGACGGAGATTTTTGGAATTACAAAAGAAACTCAGAAAAAGTTTTCTGACACGGTTTTCCAGAAAGCCCAGGATGGCGCAGTAATTGTCGAGCCGCAGGAATCGCCGAGGCAGAGATAAAAAGTTGTGCTTACGCGGACGGCGCCTGTGCAGCTTTTGCCCTGCCTGCTCTAAGGGCGATGCTGTAAAGCAGGGCCATTACTATCATTACAGCCGATACGCTGCAAACAATTGATATAGTTCCCATCAGGGCGATGAGATAATAGCCGGCGACAAAGGTGCCGAGAATGCTGCCCGCCGCTCCCCAGGCGTAAATATCCCCGACGGTCCTGCCTGTCGGCAAACCCTTCTCGAGAGCCATTTTTGCTACTACAGGGCTGATTGTTCCCAGAAAGGTCGCAGGAAGCAAAAAAACCACGGTAACGTGCAGCAGTATCCTGGTCGGCCAGTTGAACCGCCACAACCAGGTCCAGTTTCCGACAATAGTATTGAGGCCGATGATTATCAGACAGGCGGCGGCACATAAGGCGAACAGTATGGCAAGCGTCCTCGCAGCTTTAAAGCGGTCGGCCAAACGTCCGCCGATGTAATTGCCGATTGAAATTCCAGCCAGAACGACGCCTATGATGCTTGTCCAGGTATAAAGCGATGAACCGAGGAAGCGGGCGATTAAGCGGCCTGCTACAAGCTCGATGACCATAATACAGAAACTCGAAATGAACACCGTTGCGCAGGGAACGAACATTATCCTGAGGGTCTTGAGAAACGCATCTGCTTTGCTCATATAAAATACCTGTCTCGGCGACGTTAATTTATGATTTATTATTTATAATTTATTATTTATCATATTATAGCGTCGCGGCTGGTATTATAAAATCATAAATAATAATTCATAAATGATTTCGGGCGAGTATGGAAGCAGCACAATTAAAAAGTGGGATAGCTGATTTGCAGGCCCGGGTGGAAAACATCCGGGACTGGCTTTGACGTTGCCGGCAAAAAGGCCGAACTAGCGCAGCTTCAGGAGAAGATGAGCACGGCCGGCTTCTGGGACAACCAGGAAGCCGCGCAGGGTGTTGTCTCGCGGTTAAGCGCATTAAAGGCGATAATCGAGCCGGCGGAGGAAATCACAAGAGAAGTCAGGGATTTGGCGGAGCTTTTCGAATTGGCGGCTGAATCAGACCCGGACGAACTTGCCCAGCTTGAAAATGACCTTGTGGCCCTTGTCAAACGCTGCGAAAAGATTGAACTGGCGGGATTGCTGGCAGGGCCAAACGATACCAAGAACTGCTTTTTCAGCATACACGCCGGAGCAGGCGGCACTGAGAGCTGCGACTGGGTGAATATGCTTTTGCGGATGTACACACGTTATTTCGACAGGAACAAATACCAGTACAATGAGCTTGATATCACGCCGGGCGAAGAGGCGGGGATACGCTCGATTACGCTGCGCGTAAGCGGACCATTCGCATACGGGAAGCTTTCTTGTGAAGTGGGCGTGCATCGGCTTGTTAGGATAAGCCCGTTTGATGCCAACAAGAGACGCCATACGAGTTTCGCAGCGGTTGATTGCATCCCCGAATTCGAAGACGACGTCGATATCGAGATAAAAGAAGACGACCTGAAGATTGATTTTTACAGGGCAGGCGGCGCAGGAGGCCAGCACGTCAACAAGACAAGCTCAGCAGTAAGGATTCTGCACAAGCCCACAGGAATAGTCGTGCAGTGCCAGAATGAGCGAAGCCAGCATAAAAACCGTGCGACGGCAATGAAGGAAATTAAGGCCCGGCTGTATATGCTCGAACAGCAAAAACGCGACGCGGAACTCGCCAAACAATATGGCGCAAAAGGCGAAATCGCATGGGGAAACCAGATACGCAGTTACGTTTTGCAGCCGTATCAGCTTGTAAAAGACCATCGCACAGACCACCAGACGGGAAACGTCGATGCTGTGCTTGACGGTGAAATCGAGGATTTCATTGAGGCGTACCTGCACCATCGCGCCAAAGGCAAACCTAACGCAAGGGCACAAAAGACAGAAGGTGAAAAATGAGAAGAATAATTGAGGTTGAATTGAAGACCAGGGCGGTTAGCCCGGCCGAGTGCAAAACGCAAATGCTCGTGATTGGCCATTTTTCAGATGCTGGCAAATTGGGCACGGTTGAAAACGGACTTGATAAACAACTCAACGGGGCAATCGAGCGGGTTGTAAAACTGGGTGATTTCAAGGGTAAGGAAGGCACAAGCTCGCTAATCTACGGCAACGGTCAAATAGGCGCTGAGCGTGTGCTGCTCGTTGGCTTAGGCGAGCAGAAAAAAGCCGCGATTAACACAATCAGAAAGGCGGCGGCGTTGGCGGCCAATAAGGCGGTGGGAATGAAAATAAAGTCAATGGCATTAGCGGTTCACAAGGCCGTGGGGGCGAAGTTCGATTTGGCCCTTGCAGCGCAGGCGATGGCTGAGGGAGTGCATTACGGCAGCTTCAGGTATGACGAGTTTGTTACGTCAGATGAAAACGGCAGGACGGACACACTTACGGTTGAGGTGATTGACGATAACGCCGCGAAGGTCAAACGCCTGGAAGGCGGATTGTTGAATGGAGAGATAATCGGCAGGGCACAAAGTTACGCCCGGGCGGTCGCAAGCAAACCCGGCAACGTGATTAATCCGCCGACGCTCGCCGAAGAGGCGAAAAAACTTGCAAAAAACACGACTGGATTAAGCTGCACGGTTTTGAATGAAAAACGAATGTCGAAACTGGGGATGGGCGGGATTCTGGCGGTGGGAAGCGGCTCGGGCACGCCGCCGAGATTTATTGTTGTGCGATATGCGCCGAGGAATAAGGCGGCGGGCAAAATGCCGACGGTGGCGCTTGTGGGTAAGGCGATAACTTTCGATTCGGGCGGTATAAGCATCAAGCCGGCTCAAAATATGGAGCAGATGAAGCTCGATAAGACAGGCGGCATCGCTGTGCTTGCTACGGCCAAAGCGGCGGCGGAGATGAAGCTGCCCATAAATCTTTACGCCATAGTGCCTTCCGCGGAAAATATGCCCAGCGGCACAAGCTACAGGCCTGGCGATATCGTTACCACCTACAGTAAAAAGACCGTTGAAATTGAAAATACAGACGCTGAGGGGAGAATGCTGCTTTGCGACGCGATTCACTACGCCATTGAGCGTAAATGCGACATCATTATCGACATAGCGACGCTGACCGGCGCTTGTATGGTCGCGCTTGGAACGCATAAAGCAGGCCTGATGAGCAATGACGACCGTCTCAGGAAGGACTTGGAAGAAGCTGCGGAAACGAGCGGCGAAAGCGTCTGGGCATTACCCTGCGGCGATGAATACGCCGAGGAAATGAAGGGCAAGGTTGCCGACCTGAAGAACAGCGGCGGCAGATGGGGCGGGGCGTGCACGGCAGCGGCGTTTTTGAGGCAATTCGTTATCGATGGGGGCGTGGACGAGCTAATTTACGGATCGCGCAAATCACCCGCCAGGTAACCCGTCATAGCAGGCTTGATGGTAGTATCCAGCCCGTGGCGTTCTTTAATGCCACTACCCGCCTCACCGGGCTTAGCTTGAATGCAGCCTTCTCTCTTTTGACTGCCCTGGGTCTGGAACTGGCAGGTGTGCCCGTGGTCCATTTCGCCTGCAAGGCAGGCA
>CAYLXJ010000002.1:15831-21102 GCA_964387385.1 uncultured Pirellulales bacterium | reverse complement strand
AAATGGCACGATACGGCAAACGAATATATAGTCGAGCAGTCAACATCCAAGTGGACAAAATGTCACCGCGACGCTAACGCGGTCGGCGCCCTGGCGCGGTTCAACAATAACGCCGAATTATTATCGCCGATGGCCAAAGACGCGGCAAAGACATTCGGCCTGCAAAAGGGCTGCAGCAACCCTTATTTCAACACAGTGGCTCAGCTTGTGGAGTGCTTCCACGTTGTTGAAACGAGCATCACGATGATTGACGAACTGCTCACCAAGGGGCTAAAAGACGAAAAAGCAACAAGCTCTCCGAAGGCAGGCAAAGGCGCCGGCTGTGTTGAGGCGCCGCGAGGGATTCTCTTCCACGAGTATGAATTCGACAAAAAGGGAAATTGTGTCGCGGCGGATATCTGCATTCCGACGGGCCAGAACCACGCAAATATCCAGAAGGATTTCGAGAAGCTGCTGCCTGAGATTCTCGACGAAGGCGAAAACCAGATTCGGCAGAAACTCGAAATGCTGGTCCGCGCGTATGACCCGTGCATTTCCTGCTCGACGCATTTTCTCAACGTTCAGTTTGTCAGGTGAGCAAGCAAACGGTAAAAAAAGATACCGTCGTTGTTGGTTTGGGCAATATCTTATTGTCTGACGAGGGTGTCGGCGTTTATTTAATCAGGCAACTTTTAAATCAGCAGGATAGATTTCCCAAAGTCGAATTTATCGATGCGGGTTCTGGAGGAATGAATCTGCTGCATATAATCGCAAACCGCAAAAAGGCCTTAATCATCGACTGCACCAAAATGGGGGAAAAGCCGGGAACAATGAGGCGATTTGGCCCTGAAGACGTTCAAAGCGTCAAAAAAATGGGGCAATTTTCGCTTCACGAGGCGGATATTCTGCGGGTGATAAAGCTTTCGGAGCAGTTGGGCGAATGTCCGGGGGAAATCGTATTTTTCGGGATTGAGCCGGAATCGCTCGAGCCGGGCGAGGAATTGAGTAAAACGCTATCGGCCAAACTTGACGCTTACACGGCCGAAATCCGCAAAGAACTTGTCTGATATTCTGCCGTATTTCTGCAATATACAATCAAAATGAGCCGTCTTATTAAGTGATGATTAAAAACCGAGGTTTTACATTAGTTGAATTGCTGGTTGTAATCAGCGTAATCGCGCTTTTGATGGGGATTTTGGTGCCTGCTGCCGGCAAGGCCAAAAACATCGCCAAAAGGACGGTATGCCAATCCAACCTCAAGCAGATAGGCGTCGCATTCAGGGCTTACTTAGACGACAATCGAGATGTTATGCCTCCTGCCTGTGCTTTTCCTTGGTTTATCACGGACCAGAGTGATCCCGCCTATAGGCCGCCGATCACTAAATTTATCTGGAACTCACTGAAAGAGCCGAAGGTTTTTATCTGTCCCGCTGATAATATTGAAAAATATTACACAAGGATTGATAAGGGAACCAGTTATGAATATAACCAAATGCTTGGCGGAAGAACGATAAGCACGATACTATCAGAAAGCGGAGCTAAAGAAAGAAACATACATATTATGAGAGATTTTTCTTCAAAACCCAAGCCCCACGGCTGGTTAAACTATCTTTACGCTGATTTGCACGTCAGCGATAACAAAAATCAGGATTAAGAAAATGACAAAGAAGAACAAAACAATTCTGATAGCAGCGGTCGTTCTGGCGGCCGGCGCGGCAGTGGCGGTGCCGATGGCGGTAAAGCATTACAGCAGACCTAATTTCGCGAAGATGACTCCCCGGCAGATGCGCGAATATTTCGATTCCAACGAGTTTCGCGACGCAAATGAGAACGTGAGGCGCGAGATTCGCGGGCAGATGCGCGAGGCGATGCAGGAAAGAATGGAGGCGCGTGTAAACGGATATTTTGCGCTTTCCGAAGGCGCTGAACGAACGGCTTATTTAGACAATATCATCGACGAGATGCAGGCCAGACGAGCGGAGTTTATGGCGGGGCGTGACCCGAACCGTCCTCCCGACGCCAACGCCCCGCCCGGTTTCGGCCCGCCACCATTTGCCGAGGGATTTCGACGCGACCAGCCCGACGCAAATCGGCCTGGATTCGGACAGCGAAGCGCGAACGCGAGGCAGCGGCCGCGAATAAATCCTGAAAGGATGAGGACAAGGTCTGAAAGAATGAGCGCCGATTCGCGTGTGAAAATGATGCAGTTTACGAGGGACCTTCGGGCCCGGATGGAGCAGCGAGGGATACAAGGGCCGATGATGGGCCGCGGCGGCCCCGGAGGACCGGGCGGTTTTGGTCCGGGGCGAGGGTTCGGCCCGCCGGATTAATTTCATATTGCTTAACAATTATTGATAACATTCCGCAGGGCCGATTATTGATTCGTAAAGGCCTTTGTTGAAAAAGAACTGTCGAATCGACGTGCAAAGGTGGCATTTGCCGGCGTACAGGTTGGCCGGCTTATAACCAAGTTTTATCGCTTCATTTAATAATCCTGCCGGGCCGGAACTAACCAGCGTTTCAGTGAGTTTGTCATTTTCCGGTTTCCAGTTTCGCCAAATTTCAGCAAGCGGCGTTTTGCCAACGTTGCCAATGATTATTCCGCTGCAGGTGCCGCTAAAAACGTTTCCGTACGGGTCGATATGCACGCCTTTTGCGGCGAGAAAAGCATCGCTGCAATTTAACTCTGAGATTTGCTCAACAGTATCTTTTGCAAGAAGCGACGCAATACGCCCCGCAGCCCGGCCCGTAAATCGACAGGGATAATCCTTCAGCGTTTCAATGTAATGATTATCTTTCTCGTCCTGGGATATATTTTCCATTTCGACAGGGTTTTCGAGACCCGCCTGCCGGACGGGTAAATATTTTTCCCATCGCACCAACACTCTTGAGACGCCGAGCAATTCTTTTGCGATTCTGGCCAGGCGCCGGACTGGTTCAATATCGACGTATTCCTGATGAAACGGGTCGCAACTGATTTTCAGCCGGCTCATACCGAGTTCGTCGAGGATTTTCAGGCGGTCATTGATAGTTTCGTCATCGATTGCCCAGAAGCCGTTTGTTTCAATCATATCGGTTTTGCCGAGATTGAGTTTTTTCGCTTCTCGCAAAATCTCTACTAATCTTTCCCAGTATAAGAACGGCTCGCCGCCTGTTATATGAATTTTGGCTGTGTCTCCCGCTAATTCTTTTAATGACTGCCAGGCGTTTATTGCCGTCTCGACAGTCATTAAGCCATTTTGTTTCGGCGAGCAGTTATAGTAACAAAATGCACATTCGGCGTTACATTTGTAAGTCAGTAAAAGCCCGGCATTTCGCCAAACCTTGAACTTCGGCTCATCCCGACCAGCCCGCTGATTATATAAACCATTTGCAAGTGAATTCATAACTGACCGCATTTCTTGAGGTGAACCTGAAGGACGGTAATATCCGCGGGGGTAATGCCTGAGATTCGGGATGCCTGTCCGAGGGTTTGCGGCTGGAAGGTCGAGAGTTTTTCTTTCGCCTCAATCCGTAAATGTGATATTTTTCTATAATCCAGATTGGCTGGTATTTTCTTATTGTCCAAACTCTGCAGACCCAACGCCAGACGTTCCTGTTTTGCCAAGTAACCCTCATATTTGGCATCGATTAGGACCGCTTCGACGGTTTCTTTTGAGAAGGCGTTTTCTTTTACGAAATGGTCGTCGTAAATTGTTTGGGTCAGGGGATTGCCGGGCCTGCGAAGCAGTTCCCACAAGCTGATGCCGTCGGTTGAGTTAGTTTTGAGATATTCTTTAAGTCGAGTTATATCGTTTCTCTTTTTCTCGAATTTGTTCCATCTTTCGCCATTGACCAGGCCGACGTATTTGCCGATTTCGGTAAGGCGTCTGTCGGCGTTGTCCGAGCGCAAGGACAGGCGAAATTCCGCTCGCGACGTGAACATACGGTACGGCTCATCGGGGATACCGTGTCCTTCGAGGCCGAGACCTTTGGTGAGCAAATCGTCAATCATAACGCCGATATACGCCTGTTCCCGTCCGAGCACAATTGGTTCGGCACCTTGAATAAATCTGGCGGCGTTTATGCCAGCCATCATCCCCTGGCCGGCGGCCTCCTCGTAGCCGCTTGTGCCGTTGATTTGGCCCGCAAGAAACAGGCCGGCGATTTTTTTCGTTTCTAAATTGTTTTTCAACTGCACAGGCGGGCAGTAATCATATTCAATCGCGTAGCCATAATGCAGGATTCTGGCGTTCTCGCAGCCCGGCAGATTTCTTATCATCTCATCCTGAACGTCTTTAGGCAATGACGTGCTTATGCCGTTGCAGTAAATCACGTTTTGCTCCTGCTCCTCCGGCTCCAAAAATACCTGGTGACGCGTCTTGTCGGCAAAGCGAATGATTTTGGTCTCGATGCTGGGACAATATCGGGGGCCGGTTGATTTTATCTGGCCCGTATAAAGCGGCGCTTTGTCGAGATTATCGCGAATAACCTTATGAATCTGCTCGTTTGTATAAGTAATCCAGCAGGGTATCTGCTGTCTGTCGATGTGGTCGTTCATAAACGAGAAGGGAGCCGGTTCCTTATCACCGTGCTGAACCTCAAGTTTTTTGTAATCGATTGTGCGGGCGTCTAAACGCGCTGGCGTTCCTGTTTTCAATCGTTTTACAACAAGCCCTAACCGGTCAAGGCAAGCCGAAAGTTCATCCGATGCCGGTTCGCCGCGTCTTCCGCCTTCCAATTGTTCCGGCCCGATGTGCATTAGTCCGCGTAGAAACGTCCCTGTCGCCACTATCACCGTTTTTGTGTTACATACCCAACCGTCTTTGCATCGCACACCAGCAACGCGACCGTTCTCAACAATAATATCTATTGCCATTTGCTCGATGATAGTCAGGTTAGGCGTCTTCTCCAGTGCACTAATCATAAACTTCTGATACCTGTATTTGTCCGCCTGGGCTCGCGGTGACTGCACGGCTGGCCCTTTCGAGCGGTTGAGCATCCGAAACTGAATCCCCGTCGCATCGGTCGCAAGCCCCATCAATCCGCCTAAGGCATCGATTTCGCGGACAATCTGGCCTTTGGCAAGCCCGCCTATCGCCGGATTACAGCTCATTGCCGCGATTTTATTTTTGTCGATTGTTATAAGCGCGGTTTTTGCGCCGATTCGCGCCGCCGCGTGAGCCGCCTCAACGCCGGCGTGCCCGGCGCCGATTACCACGCAATCAAATTCGTTTGTTTTTGAAATATCAGTCATACAGTGCCAGTATAGCACAGTTTTGAAATATTTTAATCATTTGCAGTTGCGGTGAT
>CAYLXJ010000002.1:5654-15821 GCA_964387385.1 uncultured Pirellulales bacterium | reverse complement strand
TATGCCAAAATTGAGAGTGCTCTTATTCTGAAATTCTTGTCAACGCCTCATCGCTGCGAGGCAATCGGGGCAAAACAGGTGACCTGAGTCAATCCTGCTGACCTCATTTTCCATAAGGTCGTTTCTGCCGCAGCAATCGCAGACGTATTTCCTGGCTTCGGGCATTACTGAGGGTTTTACAGGCGGTATTTCGCGGATTTCAAAAGCCGCCGGCTGCTGCTGGGCTACCTCTCCGTCGCATTCCACGTCTGCTATTACGTTTTCCGGCGTTTGTGTCTCTATTTTTTGCTCCAGCAGTTGCTCAATTTCAGCCCGTTTCAGTGCTTCCTTCTTCGCCTCTCCCTCGGCTTCCAAACGTTTATCCGCCTCTGCCTTCAGCTTTTGTTCCAGTTCAATTTTCAATTCACTTTCCTCTCGCAGCTTCTTATCGGCCTCAGCGTGCGCAGCGGTTTCGGCTTTCAGTTTTTTCTCCAATGACTCCCTTGTGTCGATTTCCTGCTGAATCCTCTGTTCGGCCTCGGCAATCCGTGATTTCAGCAACTCCATCTGTTTTTGCGTATGCTTTGCGGATTCAGTTTCTTCGGCAAGTTTTTTCTGTGCGTCACTCTCTACATCGGCAAGGCCTGAATGCTCTTTTTCGAGTTCTGCCAACCTGTCGGCGTAATCCCTCATATTTTCCTGCGCCGATATCCTCGCTTCGGTTTCCTCTTCCAACCTGCGCTCTATATCCGCTTTTGTCTGCTGAAGGGCTTTGAGCATCTCTTCCATCTGCGAGGCCTTCTGCGATTCGCCTTTGAGGTGCTCTTCCGCGGCGGCAATCACACGTTCGTATGCCTCTGTTTTCTGACGCAGCATCTCATTTGCCTTCTGCTCCGTCAGCTCTCTCGCCTCGGCTTCAGCCCTGAGCCGTTCTAACATATTTTCTTTTTCCCGCAGCTCGGCCTGAAGTTTTTCCTGTAACTGCTTAATCTGGTTTTTGAATATCTCGGCCTGCTCGGTCAATTGAGATTGCCAGTGTTTTTCAAGTTTGGTTGACTCCTCGGCCTGCATTTTCACTTCGGCCTCGACAAGCTCTCTTGCTGATATTTGCGCCTGCAGTTGTTCTTTCGTCTCTTCGAGCTGCCGGCGATACTGCTCCATTTGCTGTTCAAGCGACTGCCGCTGTTCGGTTTCGGCGTTAAGGCGGCTGTCCAATTGTTTGGCCGCCTGTTCCTGTTCTGTAAGCTTATTTTTAAGCTCAATCAGTGCTTCGGCGTAGTATCTGGCCTTTTCCTGAGCGGTCGCTATCGCCTCGCCGTAATCTCTGGCTTTTTGCTCCAGTTGAGCACGCGCATCCTGTTCGGCTTTTGTTTTTGCCTCCGCTTCAAAACGCGCCTTTTCCTCCGACAGCCGTCTGGCCTTTTCCTCGGCCTCGGCCCTTCCCTGCGCCTTTGCAAGCCCCGCGGCCAATCTGTCGATTCTTTCTTCGGCGTCCGCCTTTGCGGCCGATTCGATTTCCAACTGCTCTTTGAGCCGGGCTATTGTTTCATTCGAAACCTCAATATCCTTTCTCGTCTCCGCGACAGCAGCACTCATTTTCCGCAGGTTATCATCCGCCCGGCTTTTGTCCTCCGCCAGTGAGTTTATCTGCTGTTTTAATTCAGCGATTGCTGCCGTCAGGTTCTCTATCTGCACTTCAGCAGCGGCCTCAATCCGCATCCTTTGCTGCGCCGCCTCCTGCGAAATCTGCTGAGCTTCTGCCCTGAACCGGGCTTCGTTTTCGAGGTTCTTTTCCAACTGGGCGTTTAAAGCCATCTGTGCGTCGAGTTTGCTTTCAATCGCCGCCAGCCGTTCGACATAGTTCTGCAATTGTTTTTCTGCCTGCGATTTGGCTTCTTCACTGGCCGACAGTTTTTCATTGGCGGCGGCAATCGATTCAGCCAGCGATTCGATTCGCTGCTGCAGTTTGCCTATTGTCTCGCTGTATGCCTTTGTCTTCTCCTCGAGTTCGGCCTTTGCTTTCTGCTCGACCTCGGTCCTTGCCTGCATTTCGGCTTCGGCTGTTTTCTCGGCTTTTGTTCTTGCCTGCGCCTGCACCTCAATAAGCGCCTCTGCCCTGGTTTTTTCCTCTATTTGCTGCAGCGTTTTTTCTTCCGCTCTTTTGCGAAGCTCGATTTCCTCCGCGAGCTGTTCTTCCGCATTGCTCCTGGCGGCCGATACGATGTTTAATTCCTTTTCTATCTGTCTGAAGCGTTCGGCGTAGGCCGACAACTGCTCCTGCAGCTGAGCCGCCAACTCTCGCTGTTCGACGAGGCGTTTTTCGCCATCACCTTTTTCTTTTTCCTGTGCCGCAAGCTTATTTTCTATTTCAACAATCTTTTGCTCATATGATTTAACGGTCTTTTCCGTTTGTCCTCGCCGGTTTGCCTCCTGTTTTAATTTTTCCTCTGCCTCCCTAAGCGAGCCGGCGAGCGACTTTGCCTTTTCCTCTGATTTCGCTATTGTCTGGCCGTATTTGACCGCCTTTTCTTCCAGCTCTGCTCGCATCTGCTGTTCGAGTTTTTCCCATTGCCTGCCCTGTGTCTCGATTCTTTCCTGCGCCTCTTGTGCCAATTTTGATTGTGCTTCCGCCAGGGCCTGTGCCTTAGCCCGCTGCTGTATCTCGCTATCGGCCCTTTCCTGTGCCTTAAGCCGGGCCGCGGCTTCCTCGCTTAACCGGGCTTCCATTACCTTTATTTTATTCGCCTGCAATGCGGCCTGCTGGTTTACCTTCGCCAGTTCTGCCGTAAGTTCATCCACTCGCCCTTTTACTTTTGCCTTGATTTCGGCAACAGCCATTCTTTCGGCACGCGCATCAAGCTCGCGTTTGAACCTTGTTTCGAGCGAGGTAAGCTTTTCGGTCTGGGTGCGGACGGCGGTTTCCGCCTTAGTTTTTGCCTGTGTTTCTTCGCCTAATTTCTTTTCGGCCTCTGTCTTGGCGGCAATCTGGCTCAAAAGCTCGGCCTGCAGGCGGTGCAGCTGTTCCGTCAGGTGTTTTGTCTTTTCGGCCGTCTCCGCTTTTGTTTTCTGCTCGGCTGCAAGCTGTTGGGTAAGTGCCTCTCTATCCTGTGTATCGGCGACGATTTTCTGTTTTAGCCGTTCTATTTCCGTCTGCAATTGACCGGTTTTTTCCTGTGCCGCGGTGATTTCTCGGGCATAGTTTTTCGCCTTTTCCTCCAATTGCGCCGTCGCCTGACGTTCGAATTCAATTCTCGCCTGCGTTTGTTCTTTTGCCGTTTGTTCGGCCCTTGCCCTGGCTGTTTCGGCTGCCGCCGCCTGCGTCTCAGCACGCGCACGTTTTTCGGATTCGAGCTGCGCCTTTTTCTCCGCCGACAATCTGGTCTCATTATGCTGCTGCGCCTGTTTCTCGGCCTGTGTCTTTGCCGTGACAGCAGCATTTAATTGTTCAATCAATCCTGCTTTTGCCTCTGCCTCTGCTTTAGCCGACTGCTGCGCCTCGATTTTTGCCTTTGCCTCGGCCTGCGCGATTGTTTGTGCCTGTATTTTTTCTTCTGCCGCCTTTTGCGCTATACCTTCAGCCCGCAACCTCGCGAGATTTTCATTTTTGAATTTTTCCTCGAGGGTATTATTTGACTGCACCTGCGCTTCGAGCTGGCCGGCGATTTTTTCAAGGTTTTCGGCTTTTTCCCTCAACTGCTGCTGAGCCGAAATCCTCGCTTCTGCCTCGTCGCTTAATTTTTCATCTGCCTGCTTCAACGCTTCAGTCAATTGTTTTATCTTCTCCTCCGCGCTGGCTATTGCCTGGCCATAGGCCTTCGCCTTTTCCTCAATTTCAATCCTTGCCTGCTTTTCGGCCTGCAACGCCTTCTGCTGTGCGGTGTCGGCTCTTTTTTCTGCTGTTTCTCTGGCTTTTTGTTCGACTTGTGCGGCCGCTATCCCTTTAACAACCTCTTCGCTTAATTGATGCGCCCTCTCCTCTACCTCCGTTCGTTTCTTAATTTCCGCCTGTAACTGTTCTTTGACCTCTTTTCGCTCCTTCTCTATTTGTATTACTGTCTGCTCTAATTTCGCTGTTTTGTCTGCTATTGTCTTTAGCTGGTTTTCCGCCTGCTGTCTGGCTTGAGTTTCACTCTGCAATAGCTGCTGAGATTTCTTTTGCTCTTCAGTTCGCGTTTCCAGCAACGGTCGCAGTTTCTCCAGCTCCGCTGTAAGATTTCGGGATTTTGTTTCCACCTCAAGCCGTGTCTGCGTCTGAATTTTTAACTCGTCTTCTGCATGTGCTCCTGCTTCAATGGCATTTTTTAACCGCTCTTCGAGTTTGGCGATTGCCTGACCGTAGTTTTTCGCCTTTTCCTCGATTTCAATCCTTGATTTTTCTTCCGCCTGCATTCGCATCTGCTTTTCAAGCTGGCTTTGCTGCTGTGCCTCGCGTTTTGCCTTTGCCTCGGCCTCGGCAATCGCCTCGGCTTTTGCCCTTTTCTCGGTCTCGGTCTGGGCCTGTTTTGACGCCGCGGTCAGTGAGGTCTCCTGGACCACAAGTTTTTTACCAAGCTCAGCTATTGTTTTTGTCTGATTTTCGACGGTGCTTTTTAATTCAGCGGACGTTTGTATTTCATTTTTGAGTTTTTGTTCCGCTTCTTTTACCGCCGCCATCTGCGACTCAGTTTGCCTGCGGGCGGCTTCGAGCGATTCCGAAAGCAGCCGAGTTTTTTCTTCAAGCCGAGCAACTTTCTGCCCGTATGCTTTTGCTTTTTCTTCCAGTTCCGCCCTCGCCTGCTGTTCGGCCTTGATTCTCGCCTGTTTCTGTGCTTCTATCTGCAGTTCGGCCTGCTCGGTCCGTGTTTCGGCTTTAAGGCGCTGCTCATTCTCAATTTTCGCCTGTTTTTCTGATGTGCTTCTTGCCTGAATCTGGCGGTCAAGATTTTCCTGTGTTTCTTTGCGTGCCTTTTCCTCCGCTCTTAACCGGCTTTCGGTTTGCGCAAGATTTTCTCCTAACTGTTTTATTTTCTCGTGCGCTTCGGCAAGCGCCTTGCTCTGGGCCTGTAACTGCGTTTTAACTTCGTTCAATGATTGGCCGAAGGCCTTTGCTTTCTCTTCCAAAGTCGATTCTGCCTGCGCACGGGCCTGCGCCTGTATATCACGCTGATTTTCAGCGTCGGCCCTTGCTTTTGTCTGTGCTTCGAGTGATTTACGCAATTCGCTGATTTGCCTGCCGTGCTCGTCGAGCTGTTTTTGCAACTGGGCCACTGTTTCAATCTGCTCCTGCAGTTTTTTGTTTGTTTCGTCTTTTAACTGCGCCTCTGACTTTGCCTGCTGCTCGGATTCAACGCGGGCTATTGTCTGGCTATTAAGTTTTTCCTGCAATTCGACAATCAGCCGGTTATATTCCTCAAGCTGCCTTTGCATCTGCGCCTGTGTTTCCGCATCGGCGTTGAGTTTGCCTTCGAAATACTTTTTCGCCTCCTGAAATTCGTTCTTCCTTTTCTCTAATTCAATCCTGTGTTGTTCCTGCTCTTTTGCCCTGGCCTCGGCCTCGGCCCTTGTTTTTTCTTCCGCAACCGCCCTTGCCTTCGCTTCGGCCTGCGAGATTCTTTCGGCCTCCGCACGTGCCTTTGCTTCCAACCGAGCCGTCTCTTCGGCCTTACTTACTGCCTCCCGATAGGCGTGAATTTCGGACTTCTCCTGCTCTTTGGCCTGAATTCTCGCAAGCTCTTCCTCTCTTGCTTTTTCTTTTGCCAGGCGCTTGGCCTCGATTCTCGCCAATTTTTCCGCTCTGGCCTGCTCCTTTGCAAGTTGTTTTGCCTCAATCCTGGCCTGCTTTTCCGCCAGAGCTCTCGCCTTTGCCTCGGCCTTTGCTTTTTCTTTGACTTTGCCCGCGTTAAAACAGGGCGCAAGAGGATGATGCGGCCAGTGCTTCTCTCCGCATATCGAACAGGTCGGAACAAACTTTTCGCCTTCCTCGCCTGCCTGCGATGAATTTGATTGAGCCGAAACCTGATTGTTCGTTAATTTATGAAAATCCATAAAAACTCACAAAAGTAAAGCCGGTCTCCATCCCGACTTTGCCTCGTCCTTAAACGACGAAGTCCGGCAGGAAGTGAAAATCCTTTCCACTCCTCCATCGCCTCCTTCTAACATTTAGGCGATTAATTTGCAAGCGCTAATTTTTTATAGGACTCTCCCGCCTCCGTCAACCCAAATGCGCATTTAATAACGGCATTTTTCACTGAGTTGTGTTAGGTAGGTGAGCAAATCGCAACCATTAATCTGGACGCGTTTCTAACCACCGAGCGATTACATCTACAAAACTTTTTGCTCTTTGCAAGACATCTTCGGCATCCTCCTGTGAAATAGCTGAGGTGTATTCATAATCTCCGAGCTGTCTTTTTTCAAAGGCAAGATTCAACTCCCGTGCCATTTCTTTTGGAAACGTGCCGGTTTTTACAAAATACTCTCCAAATCCGGAAATCACACCTTTGTGCGAAGAAAACGATAATCCTTTTGTAAGCAAAGCCGCTTCGGCAGCATAAAACATCGAGTAGTATGCCCTCGATACCGACGACTCGTAATCCTTGTCATTCAAAAGTATTTCTGCGCTTTTCAGGTAGCGTCTGGCCTTTTGAATCAACGCGGCATTTTCCGTCATACCGGCACCCCTTCTTTTCGGATATTGAGTAATAAAGGGCTGTTTAGGGAATTGTAATTTTTCTCCGAAACAGGGTAAACCGACAGGAGCACGCCGTACTTGAGGTTTATATCCGTGATTATATCAATCAGTCGGTCGATTTCCTTTCCTGCAACAATGTCACCCTGCAGCACAATTGCCAAATCTATGTCCGAATCTTGGCTTGCCTGGTTTCTGGCCCAAGAACCGTAGAGCACAAGGTTTTTTAACCGACCGCCGTATAATCTGCTCACGTCGGCTTTAAGCTCTTTAAGAATTTCATCGATATCTGTTAAGTCGTAACTGACCATATTAATCATCAATCATAATTCATAAATCACAAATAATCAAATTACCATTTCAATACGGCACCGGTGTCAGCGCTTGTGGCCATACTTGCGTATTTTGTAAGGTAGCCGGTTTTGATTTTGGGTTTTCTGGGCTTCCATTTTTTCTTTCGTGCCGAGAGCTCTTTGGCCGACAGTTTCACGCTCAGTTTATGGTTTGGTATGTCGATTTCGATTATGTCGCCTTTTTTTAACAGGCCTATGGGGCCGCCGACAGCGGCTTCGGGGCTGATGTGGCCGATGCAGGCGCCGCGTGTTCCGCCGCTGAACCTGCCGTCGGTAATAAGAGCGACCGATTCGCCCAAGCCGGCGCCCATAACGTAGCTTGTGGGGCTAAGCATCTCCTGCATACCTGGGCCGCCCTTGGGACCTTCGTAGCGGATTACAACCACGTCGCCGGCTTTTGCCTTACCCGCCAGAATGCCTTCGCAGGCATCTTCCTGGCTCTCGAAAATACAAGCTGGGCCTGAGTGCGTCAGCATTTTCGCTGCGACGCCAGCCGTCTTGATTACCGCGCCGTTCGGGGCGAGATTTCCTTTCAGGATTGCCAAACCGCCTGTTTTAGAGTAGGCGTTGTCGAGCGTGTGTATGACTTTGGCGTTTGCAATCTTTGCGTCTTTGATATTCTCGCCTAATGTTGCGCCTGTTACAGTGAGGCAAGCGAGATTAAGCAGTTTGGGGACCTTACTTATTTCATTCATTATCGCGCTTATGCCGCCTGCAGCGTCAACATCCTCGACGTGAAACTCGCTCGACGGCGAGACCTTGCAGATATTGGGGCATCGGGCCGAGATTTTGTTGATTCTTTCGAGGTCGTATTTAATGCCCGCCTCGCTTGCGACTGCCAGCGTGTGCAGGACGGTATTAGTCGAGCCGCCCATTGCCATATCCAGCGCAAGGGCGTTATCCATCGACTTGATGCTGATTATGTCTAAGGGCTTGATGTCTTTTTCGACGAGTTTGACGATTTGTCTGCCGGCCTGCTTATAAAGCTCTTCGCGTTTGGGATTGACGGCCAGTATTGTCCCGTTACCGGGAAGTGCTATACCTATGCCCTCACAAAGGCAGTTCATCGAGTTAGCGGTGAACATTCCTGAGCAGCTTCCGCAGGTGGGGCAGCCGGTCACTTCAAGTTCCTTTAGCTCCTCTTCAGTTAAGTTTCCCGTCTTGAATTTGGCGACGCCTTCGAAAATACTGATAAGGTCAACGGTCTTGCCTGATTTTGTTTTGCCTGCCGCCATAGGCCCGCCCGATACGAAAATCGTCGGGACGTTCAGCCGCACCGCCGCCATAAGCATACCGGGAATAATTTTGTCGCAGTTCGGTATGCAAACCATTCCGTCGAAACAGTGCGCCCGTATCATTGTCTCAACCGAATCGGCGACGATTTCACGCGACGCAAGCGAATATTTCATACCCGTATGGCCCATCGCGATACCGTCGCAGACAGCGATTGTGTCAAACTCGAAAGGCACACCTCCCGCCTCCCTGACTGCCTGCTTGACAATCTGCGCCACCTTATTAAGATGAACGTGACCGGGAACTATTTCGCAGAAACTATTGGCGATGCCGATAAATGGTTTGTTGATGTCTGCCTCGCTGACGCCCACCGCGTGCAGCAGCGCCCGGTGCGGCGCACGCTGAAATCCGCTTTTTATTACGTCGCTTCTCATATTCCTTCCTTTCTAATTTAATCAAAGCCCGATTCGCCTCAGGCCAAAATGCGTATTCTAACGACAAAACGTTGGCGAATGAAGAAAAAATGGGTTGTATGGATGAATTTGGCGGATATAATAACAAAACTGGTTTATAAATTTAAAAGAAATTTGGGAGACCGAAACTATGGTAATAAGCAGAGTTTTCAATTGGACGGCCTTTGCCGGAGTGTGCTTTTTTGTTTTTGCAACGGGATGCGCTCAGCCGCAGCGAGCCGGAATTGCCTTGAAGCCGGCCCCTGGGCGACAGGACAGTTACAGGGTATCTACATACGCTCGCCGTAATATAAAATGGCAGGGTTCTGTCCCGAAAAAACAGGCATTTGAGGAAAGCTCAACGGAAGAAAAGGTCGAGCTGGGTCTGACCCAGAACATACAAAGCGTTGCCGCCGACGGCAAGACGACAGCGAAAGTTACTATTGATTCGTTGAAATACCTTTCCGTAATCAAAAATCATACCAACATCGATTTTGACAATTCGAGAGAATCCGACGCCAGCAGCCCGCTGGCAAAACTAATCGGGCAAAGCTATACAATACAGTTCGACCCCGATAATTCAGTTTCCTCGGTGCTGGATTTGGAGCAGGTGCAATCGCTTTTAAAAGGAGGCACCGCGGCCGACCGCGCGGCACAAAATGTTATCTCGCCGGAGGCGATTATAGAAAGGCATTCAGCGATTCTGCTGCCTGAGATGGGCAAAGAATCCCTCGGTCCGAAGGGAACCTGGAACAGAATCAAGACCTTCTCGTTCGGGATGATGGGCACAAAATCATACGAAAAAGTATATAAGGTCAGAGAAATACGGGACGTCGGCGGACATAAGATAGCCACTGTCGATATGAACGCCATACCAACGTCTGAAACTGAAAAGGGATTCACGGGGGCGCCTCCACAGTCAAAGACCGATTTTCCGAAGATGTTCGACACCGAAGACAAATACAGCGGCTCAGGCGAGGTGGACCTGACGGCCGGGAGCGTAGTCGCCTATCGCGAGAACCTTCAGGCAAACTGGGTCACCGCGTTTCCGCCAGACACAAAAACCACCGGCGACGCCAACGAGCCGGTTGTGCTTTTGATGACTGCTACGCGTGATTATGCGATTGAAAAAATAAAATGACAGATATCGGAGGTATGAAATTGAAATCCGCCAAGATTTTTCTCATCGTTATTTTTGCGGCGATTATCAGCGGCTGCGCCCCCCAGGCCGCTACACGGCTAACCGTCGATTTTCAGAAAGACCAGCCCCTTCGATACAGGTTTGTCAGCAGCAGAAACATTACGATGGACTGGGGACCTACTAAACAGGGCGGCCCGAACAAAATTGATACTTTTTTTGAATCATTGGAACTGGTCGTGGAATTTACACCCGTCGAAGTTGACCCATACGGTCTTGCGACGATAAAGGCCGACTGCCTGCACGCCAAAGTCAACCGCTCGGGTTTTCGGCATGCCGGTAAAAACG
>CAYLXJ010000002.1:0-5644 GCA_964387385.1 uncultured Pirellulales bacterium | reverse complement strand
TGGCGGGTAAAAGCTGGACGCTCACCGTCGGTCCCACGGGTAAAATCGAAGACCGCTCGAAACTTTTAGAGGTAATTCAGCAGGCGGGCAAACTCGCCTTCAGGACAGACACAAGTCAGGGGCTTATCAAAGAGCCGGATATGCTTTACGATTTTATCGCACTGCAATGGTTCCTGTGGGACCCGATATCGAGCATACCCAAACCGCTCAAAGGCGCAGCTATAGGTGAAAAGTGGAAGTCGAAGCTGTTTGTGCCCGCAACGATGATTCTGTTCGCCGCCAGAGACGTAAATTATGTGCTTGCGGAGATTCGCGGGCCTAACGAAACAGGCCTCTTCCCAGATTCAAATATTGCCGTAATAGACAGCACTTTTTCTTTGTTATACCCCAGCCCGAGGGATTTTCCCGTGCCTTACACCGATATATTCCAGATGAGCGGGATGTTCGGATTTCTTAGAGAATATAGGGTGCTCGATTTGAATGGGCAGGGCCGGGAGCTTTTCAACATAGATAAAGGCCGGACAGAACAATACACCCACAAATACACAGTCCGCACCGATGCGTCGCTGCCTTTCGGCCTGGGCGGAATCCGCCCCCTAGTGACCATCGACCAGACGCTGACAATGGAGCTTATCGAACCTAAAAAGCAGTAACTCAACCGCTGAGGTTTTATTGTGACAAAACGAAAGAATCTCTGGGCGCCGTGGCGAATAGGATACATTCAGGGACTCGCCGACAAATCGGAATGCTTTTTATGCAAAAATATTAAAATCCCGCAGGACGACGACAAGAATCTTGTCCTGTGGCGGACCAAAAACTGTATAACGGTGCTGAATCACTTCCCCTATAACAACGGCCATCTGCTCATAGCTCCGCTTCGGCACATACCCGATTTCGAACAGGCGACGGACGAGGAACTCCTCGAAATGAATAAACTGATAAGGGACACACAGAAGGCGCTTAATCTTGCGATAAAACCCCACGGATTCAATATCGGAATAAACTTCGGCAGATGCGCGGGAGCGGGCCTGCCTGACCATTTGCACATTCACGTTGTTCCCCGATGGAACGGCGACACAAACTTTGTCCGCACGTGCAGCGATACATACCTTATCAGCCAAAGCTTGTCGGAGCTTCTTGTTACCCTCAAACAAAGAAGCGCCCAAAACGGCCTGCCTGTTCTATAAATTATGTGCGGGAAAATTTCACCTTTCGCGATAACAGAAAAAACGAGCAAAGGCAGATTGTTTGCCGAAAAGCCGCATGCATTTCGGACTGATTTTGAGCGGGACCGGGACAGGATAATCCACTGCTCGGCGTTTCGCCGGCTCGAAGGCAAGACGCAGGTTTTCACCCCCGGCCTCGATGACTATTACCGTACCCGCCTTACCCATACTATCGAAGTCGCTCAAATAGGCAGGACAATCGCAAAGGCGCTTGGCCTCAACGAGGCGCTGACCGAGGCGATTTGTCTTGCTCACGATTTGGGTCATTCGCCTTTCGGCCACACGGGCGAGGCCGTCTTAAATAACCTTATGGCGGATTGCGGCGGTTTCGAGCATAACAGGCAATCCCTGAGAGTCGTTGACCTGCTGGAGCACCCTTATCCTGATTTCGCAGGACTTAATTTGATGTACGAGACACGTCTCGGTCTGGCAAAACATCGCAGCCCATACGACAAGCCGACAGGCGTCGAGTTTGCCGAATTGAATTGTTCCCTCGAAGGCCAGATTGCCTGCGTCGCCGACCGTATCGCCGTCAATTCCCACGACCTCGAAGACGGTTTGCGCGCAGGTCTTATCGATTCCGGACAGTTGAAAAATATTGTTCTTTTTCAGGACGCTCAGAAACAGGCACAGGCCGACAAAATTGAAGACAAAATCGTCCGCCGAACGAGAACCGCCAAGTCCATTATCGATAAACTCGCCAGTGAGTGTATCGAGCAGAGTAAAATTATGATTGCCGAGGCGGGTATTAAAAATATTGAAGACATATACGCCAGACCTGAAGGTCTGATTGTGCTTACTCAAAAAAGCGATACTGAGCTTTCAGAGCTGGAACATTTCCTGCTCGATAATTTTTATCGTCACCCTTCGCTGCTGGAGACAGCTAAACAGGTCGAGCAGTGGCTGACAAAATTATTCAGGAATCTGTGCAAAAATCCGCAGTCGATGCCCCGCTACTTCCAGCGATTTATCGAGACACAGGGCCTTCAGCGGGCCGTCTGCGACTACATCGCCGGTATGACCGACAGGTTCTGCCTGAAAACGCTGGAAGAAATTTAATTGATTATCAATGAACATTAAGAGATTACTGACATCGTGTTTCGGGCTTGGCCGGCTGCCTCTGGCGCCCGGCTCGTGGGGGTCGCTGCCGCCGGCGGTCATATTTGGCCTTGCCTGTTACTTCGGCGCGCCTGATTTTCTTGTTTTCCTGCTGTTGCTTGTGTTGTTTATTTTCGGTTCGCTTGTCTGTCTGAAATTTTCAGATGCCGCAGTTGCCGCAACGGGCAAACCAGACCCCAACGAGGTAGTAGCCGACGAGGTTTCGGGGCAATCGTTGACATTTCTTGCTATGCCGTTTGTGATGGGCGAGACCACGACGGCCCATCAAATTATTGTGATAGTTGTGCTGGGGTATTTTTTATTCCGGCTGTTTGACACAATTAAGTTCTGGCCCTCATATCGTCTCGAGGAATTGCCCGGTGCCTGGGGGATTCTGGCCGACGATTTAATGGCGGGTGTTTATGCCGGCCTTATTTTAATAATGGCCGCTAAATTCTGGATTCTAAAATGACCGCTGAATACAGTGCTGATATTTGCGGAAAGTTGCAGGAGAAGTTTCAGACGCTCGGCCTTCATCGGCCGATGCGCATCAGCCGGTATGAAGCGGGAACAGAACTGGCCTATGAAATAACAGGCGTCGAGAAAGCCAATACCGCCCGAGTGCATTTGTTAATCGAGCGTTTTGTCGGCGGCGGATTCGCAGGACAGGTTTACAAAGTCAAAGTTATTGATATCGAAGGCCACATCGAGGGAATCAGGCCCGGTGAAACTTACGCTATGAAAATTCTGGTTCCCCCGTCGAATTTTTCAAGAATGTTCCGTGATTTGCTCTACGCAGTCGGCTTCCAGGGCCCTTTCCAGTTGCAGGTCAATCCAGCGGCGGCAAGAGCGGGAGCGCTTTGGCAGAAATTAATTCGACACGCTGCCAAAGTCCGTTTCGGCGACGAAAAAACCGTTGTTGATGTCCACGCCACATTCATTGACGACAAAATAGGCAGTTGCGGCGAACTTAGCGAGTGGGTTGACGGCCGGACATGGCGGCTGGAGGTCGATGACCGTATGGACCTGCTCAAGCTGTGGCGACGGAGAAAAATCGCCGAATCGCAGGTACTAGGCTCGCCCGAATATCGCGCCAAGAAACTGTTTATGGCCGATTTTGTCAAGCTCCTGCATGATATCGGCGCTTATGAGTTTGCCCGCCAATACGAATGGTGGACCTGCAAGAGCCAGCCGAATATCCTCAAACGATATGATACCAATAGTGAGCCGGCGAAAGGTCTTGTGGCGGTCGATTTCAGGCCCGGACTGGCGCTATTGCCAATTTTGCCGATGAGCCCCGGCGACTTCGCACTTATCGCAAAGGGAATCTGCAGGGGCGATTTAGTGCAGTTTGACCGCGGCAATATACAAAAGCTAGAGTCATTTACTAAGACGCACTCAAACTATTTTGTGGATATGCGGCCGATGCTCGATGAGCTGAAGGCGGACGAAGCGATTTACCGTAACAGCGTTCCCGATATAACTCAAAACGGTCTTCGGCTGTTCTATGACGGGCGTTTATGGTCAACAATTATCAACAGCGCAATAATCGGCTGGAAGGTTCGTAATCTTATTGACGAATCCGCAGAAAAGAAACTACGCGCGAGTCGGATGCGGACAGTTCTGTTTCTTATCGCGGGCCTGCTGCCGTTTCTCGGCAAGTTTTTCAGGCGTTTATGGGGACGGGCCGACTGGCGGCGGCATTACGCCTCGATGCTGACAAGTTTGAATTACTTTGGCCGGGCCATTCGCGGCAAGGTTATGGAAAAAACCGTCGATTGGTATCGCAGCGGTCGCATCAGCGATGTTCAGGCGGTAAGAATCTCTCAGCAGCCGTGGCGTTTCTTCCTGCACCTGCCGTTTTTAATCCTCATATTTCCCGGCCTGCAGCGATTGTTTACCGACGCCGTTTACAGGAAAGAAAAGCTCGTTTACCTGTTCGTCAGGCCTTTCAGGCTGTATTTTCACGCACACTTGCGCGAACAGTGGCTTCGTGAAATGGTCGCCGAAGGGCAGAAAAAACATATGCTCACCGACGAAGACGCCGCGGCGATTCTCTCGCAGATAAATGAGCCCTATATACAAAAATACCTCATAAGTTTGGTTGTCCACCTGATGACGCTTCCCGTTACTCAGATTGTATCAGTAACACTGGCGATTATATACGTTTTGATGCACCCTGAATTGCCGTGGAAAGAAGCGTGGGCAATTGGCTTAGGGATAATAGCTTTTTTTCAGGTCGTCCCCGTTTCACCCGGCTCATTCTGCCGCGGCGCGTATGTTTTATATCTGGTAATCAGGGAACGAAATTTCAGGGACTACAATATCGCGGTGTTCCTCGGCTTTTTCAAATACATCGGGTATCTGGCCTTTCCGATTCAAATGACTTATCGTTATCCCGCTCTCGCAAGATTTATGGCAGGCCACTGGGCAACCGAGATGGTCCATATCGTGCCGGTATTCGGCGAACGGGGGGCGCTGCTGGAGCGATGGGTATTCGGCCTGTTTTACAACTGGCCATTGACAATTCGCAGGCGTATGGCGCGCAGGGCTGAAATCAGGACCAAACTGATGCCGCGTTACTGGCACACGGCCTTATGCGTCCTGACAGGCGTTTTGGTCTTTGCATTAACCGACGTGATTCATTTGAATAAATACGCCCGGATGCCTGAGCTGGGCGATATCTGGTGGCTCGCTATACTCATAGCGTATTTTTGCGGATTAGCCATAACCCTCGGCTGCGGCGGGGCAAAATTATGGCGTCGAATCATCGCCGCAACCCTATCCGGCGTCTCAATAGGATTGCTTTCGACTATTGCCGCCGCGATAATCAGCCGGGACCATGCCCCCTTGCCGGATTTGCTCATATTGTGCGCAATGCACACGTTTATTTCCGCTGTTTTTGCCACTATAGGAGCAATCGTTACCGAGATGATGCTGCCTGACCCCGACCTGAACCGGCCCAAAAGTTGACTGAAAAAATCTGGCAAAATGAGTATCTTAGCGTATAATTATCAATGACCTTTGACTACGTGTCGGAGAGTGATAATTTATGTTTGTAAGGTGTCAGTAATTATGGCTAATGCGTATAGTTCCCTCTGTGATGATTTTTATCTCGATATGTTTGTAAATACTGAGCTTGACCTGTCTCTGCAGAACGACACAATCCTCGCGTTTTTCGAGCGGATTCAAAAACAGTATCCCTCGATGGGCTGTTTCGCCAAGCAGGAAAACGGCGAATACACTCTCGAAGAGGACAGGACAAGCGGCCAGTATCGCTGGGTGTCGTTGGAGGCCGACCGCGTCGGTTCAGGTGTTGT
>CAYLXJ010000001.1:0-21693 GCA_964387385.1 uncultured Pirellulales bacterium | reverse complement strand
CCTGACGGTCGGCGCGATTGTGCTGCTGGCGGTGCTTGCGATTTACAGCCGGGCACAGTCGGCCTCGGCCTCCTGCATCGAAAAGATGGAGAGCCAGCGCCTGCCGCGGGAAGTCCTGCAGCGGATTGCCGAAGATATCGACCGCATGGCCGGCTCGGGACAGGACGCGAGAATTAATATCGAGAACAAGTTTCAGGATGGTTTGCCTGTCGCTAAAATCGAAATTACCCGATTCTTCACCGACGCCAAAAACCAGCCCCAGACGCTCGAAAAAATTGTCTGGCAAAGCAGCGTTGACCCCGATACAGGCATGCTGACCCTTTATCGAAGCCATTCCGGCATAGCGATGGAGGACAAATTATTAGACGAGCAGAAGCAGCCGTGGCAGCGAGGGCTTTTTGTGCCCGTTTGCGCGGGACTTACTTATTTCAAAATCGAGGTTCCGCAGGGCGAGGAGATGCTCGGCAGATGGGCAAGCGAAAGTTTGCCTCCGGCCATTGTGATAACGATGTCGTTCGCGATGCCTTTCAAAACGGTAACCGGCGTGCTCGATGTCGCCGAGGAGGACAAAATTATTCGCAACATAGCCGTTGACCGGACTCGCAAGCTGACATTTACTCTTGCGGCCTTTGACGCAAACCAGCTGTCGGATGCCAATGTGCCCGAAGACGCCAACAAGCCGCAAGACGCAAATCAGCCCGAGGACATTAACGCCCCGGCCGACACACAATCGAAACCTTCGCAGCGTCCCGGCGCCCGTATGCCTGCCGGAAGGTCGGCGCCAACCCCGAGGGGAACCGTGCGATGAGCAGCTTTTATTATTATCTGAAAAAGAATATGATTACGCAGCGTTACCGCCTCCGCGGACGCGGTTTTGTGCTTTTTATAACGCTCGTTGTGCTGTTTGTGCTTGCCGCTCTCGGTTACAGCTTTGCCAGCAGGGTCGCGGCAAACCGCCATCGCAACAATTACATTATCGATTACACAATCGCCTCTTATGCCCGCGATTCGGCGATTAAATACGCGTTGACTGTCCTTCAGGACATCAACGACGTAAAGCTTATCGACAGGCCGAACGAGCCGGATTTTTCAGACCTGTTTGCGATGAGCGAGCAGAATTATCGAAAAATGCTCGATGACTGGGCTAAAGAACTCGCGCGGGAAAAATCTTTGTCCGAAGACCGGTCAATAACCGAAACCAGGGACGAGACGGAACCGAACGCAGACACGAATGCGCTGAATTTCGGTGAAAATGAAAGCGGGTATTCAGTTTTGGCCGGCGATGAACCAAATGTTCTTAAAGTTCGCGGGCCTTACGGGCCTGAATGGCCGTTTGTTACGGAGCCGGTCGAATTCGAAATAGGCGATGCAACAGTGAAAATCGAGATTGAGGATGAAAACGCCAAATACCCTGTCGGCTGGGCGATGCTCGAGGACACAAAGGTCAGGCGCGAGTCAGAGGCGGGACTCGAAACGTTCTGCGAATGGATGGGATACGAGCCGAACCTTATAGGCACGCTCGAGGACCAGTTTAAACAGGTCGGTGAGATAAAACCATTCAAGACGAAATTCGAGCCGATAGTGAAAAGGGAAGAGGCATCGCCCGCCCCGCGGCCTGCCGCCGCACGCGGGCGCCGCGTAGTGACCAACAGGGCCGTCTTCAGGACCACAACCGTCCAGCCGGCTGAACAAATCGTGGCACAGGCAAAGGATTTCTCGAAGCTTATGCAAAGCTCGCTTATTGATACCGAGATGCTGGCCAGGCCCACCATTGTCAGCGATGACAGGCGTGAATCAGCCCTTAAGTATATGGGGCTTTGGGGCGCTGCACAGGTCAATATAAACTCGGCGCCGAGGCACGTTCTTGAGGCCGCCTTCGCGTTTGGCGGGGACGCCGAAAAAATCGCCGACGAAATCATAAAAGAAAGGCGCAAAAAGCCGTTCACTGATATAGAGGACCTTAAGAAACGCTTCTTCAGATATTCAGACGCCATAGAAAAAAGCAGCTCTTACATCACGACTGCAAGCAGCTTTTTTTCGATTCACGTTACCGTATCGAGCGGTTCGGCAAAGGCGTCGGCAGTCGTCGTTGTTTACAAGGACGCGGGCCGAATCCAGCATATAGCCATTGTGCGAGGTTAATTAAGGAAAACGTAAAGTGCAGCCGAAAAATGTTTTAGGAATATATCTTGCCAAGGACCACGCCGCGGTGGTATGCCTGACCATTGATGACCGCGGCAGGAGGGTGTCCGCCTGTTTCAGCGTTTCGCCCGACGGGGCCGAGCAGCCCGCCGCGCAGATTATCCCCCAGCGCATCGCCGCTCTCTGCGCCGAAAGAAAAATCACTTTTTCCGAAACGGCCGTTGCCCTCGATTGCGGTCTTTTCCTGCAGCACAGCGTCCGCAGCGAATTTACCGACGTCAAAAAAATCACTCAGACAGTCCGTTTCGATACCGAAGAAGTTCTCGGTGCGGACGCGACCGACTTTGCGATTGCGTTTAAGATAGATGCTTCCGACAAGGCGGGCTCGACGCTCAGCGTCTTTACCGCGAAAAAGCAGATGCTCGCTGAGCTGATTAGCGCCTTTGCCGCGAGCAACCTCGACCCCGGCAGCGTTGAGCCGGACGTAAACTGTCTGGCAAGGTTTATTCTCGCAAACGTTTCCCTGCCCGCCGATGCACGCCCCTTGTTTGCCCTGCTCGGCCGGCAAAACGCGTATTTCGTAAGCCCGCTGACTGCCGTCTGGCAGGGGGCCGTCCCCTCGGCGCCGGCGTCGATGAGGACGTTTTTGCTAAGGCCCCAAAACAGGACCGAACAGCTTATAAAGCAGGTCTCGATGACCGCTGCGCTGCTTCAGACGGGCGAAGCCGTCAATCGCATCGAGGTCTTCGATTCGGCAAAATCCGTAAATACAGGCGAAGTCGCCAAAAACCTTACCATTCAAACCGAGCTTATTGACGTTATCGATTCGGCCAGGGTTACTCCCGAACAGGTTGCCGATTGTCCAGACACGGTGGAATTTGTGATTGCTTACGGCGCGGCGTTGTCTTTTGCAGACCCGCCGCGCAACGCCAACTGGCGAAGCGATTTTATGCCTTACCAGGGCAGAAAAATGCGCCTGCAGAAGACGATAAAGCTTTTATCCGTAGCGGCTTCGGTTTTAATGTTCGCGCTGGGCCTTTACGGACTTATGAATGCTCTGCAGGTCAATAAATACCGCGCCTCGCTTCGGGAAAAATTCGCCAAAGAATATGCGGCCGTGATGTTCGGTCAAAAGGCCCCAGGCACCGAAACTGCAACTGTTAAATTGCAGACAAAAGAGGCCGTAAGAAAACTCAGCACGGCCCTGAGACGTGTTAAAGATGCCCAGAAAGGCGGCGTTTCGCTTACAGGCGAAGAGGCCGTCGCGGGAAAACTGACTCTCGTGCTTCAGGCGTTTAACAAATGCGCTAAGGAAACAGGCATTAACGTCGATTCTGTCTCCATAACCGACAAGGCCATTACAATATCAGGCAATACCTCCAGTCCTGACAGCACCCTGAAGGTCTTTGATGCCCTCAGGCAGACAGGCCTAAATGTCCTCCAGCAGCGAATCAGCTCTGAAGGCGGCAGAAGCAGTTTCAACGTGACCGTCGAGCCGCAGAAGGGAAAGGCAGGCGAATGAAAGATATATATAAGAACCCGTTATTTTATTACTTAGTTGTGCTCGTTATCGCCTTCCTTTGGCCTGCGATAATATGGGGCATTTACCTGCCCGCCTCCCGCGCAAGATACAATAGCGACGAGGAACAATATAAAAAGGCACAGCAGGTAATGGAGGAGCTTTTGACCGTTGACCCCGAACGGCTCGATGCCGCGAAGGATAAGACAGCAGCGTCGGGGTTCGATTACGCGACAGCAGTCCAGCAGGCGGCACAATTTGCCTCAATCCCCGCCACAAATCCCCGGCTATCTACCCAGCCCGTCGCTACATCCGAAGGCCAGAAAAGCCAGTCCGCGAATATTTCCCTTGAGGATGTTGATATCACAAAGGCCGCACGGTTCTTATCGACGCTTCAATTACGCTGGTCGGGGCTTCAATGCACAAAAGTAACGCTCCGCAAGAAGAAAGGCCTGCCTGATTCCTGGGACGTTGATTTCGCGTTCAAGTACTTCTATTGATTTTTCACCGCCACGACACTAAGGCACTAAATTTTTTTATTTTTAACTATTTTATCTTTGTGTCTTCGCGCCTTTGTGGCGTCTTAAAAAAAACAACCGGGGCTTGTCTTTCGACAAGCCCCGGTCTGAGTTCGAATAAGTGTGCCTTGCTGACTTGGACTATTTCTTCCTGCGAATCAAAGCGAGTCCGCCGAGGCCGAGCATTGCGATTGTCGCCGGCTCCGGAATCAACCTGATGTTGTCAATGTAGAAGCCGCCCGAGGTGTAGCCCGTACCGCCGTCATTCTTGGCGAAAATGAGCTGCAGCCACCATGCGCCTTCGACACCGGCCCAGTTATAGCCGGAAATGTCCCATTTCAGAGTCCTTGTGTGGACTTCGCCCCAGCTGCGGGGGTCCCAGCTTCCCGGATACGACGGATTGGCAGTGTCAATTGCGCCTGTCTGCCACCAGCCGGGGTTGCTGTTAAGGGCTATATATTGAACCTGTCCCCAGGCATCGCCCATCGGGTCATCCCATTCTGAAGCGACCCATGTAACATCCGCCGCAAGATACTGATTGGTGTAGAACGCATTGCGATCGCCATACAGGTTTTCATTCTTGAGAACCCAGCCCCAACCGCTGGCATTGGCATACACTACCGACAAAGACTCGGCGCCGCTTGTAACGCCAGTTGTGGATAAGCTGATTGACGGGCTGTCATCCCAACCTGCCGCCCAGCCACCCACGCTGCCTTCAAAATCGCCCAGCATATAACCGTAGCTGGTTGAAGCCATAGCTAACGCAAGGCAAAGAACTAACAACTTTTTGCACATATCTACTCCTCCTTCTTCGAGGTCATTACATTCTCTTCTTCTTCCGTCCCGGCAACAAGCCGGAACTTTTGATGCTCTCGACAAACGCACTCTCTTCACTTGCATTTTGCGCTTGTCTCGAACTACATCAAACAAGCACTACTATTTGACTTTCACCATTTCACCTTGTGCCTGTCTAACGCGAATCGAATGTTGACGCAACTGCTTTGTTTACTTTCTGGCTTGACCCTCCTCACGAGAGAGTCGCCACATACTACCCATTCTTCTTACTACTCTTGACAACATCAGCTTATCAGTTTCCTAAGCCGATGTCAACAGAATTTGTTATAGGAATCAAATTTTTTTGCTAATGAATAAGAAGGTGGCGTAAGCGCTTGATTTACAAGGACTTATAAAAAGGCGTGTCTGTTCAAAACGGCCTTAAATCGATGAAATGATGTTTTTTTTCATCATTACGACCGACTTTTTTGGACTATTGATAGCGGTCAATCCTGTGGATATACGATTATTCTGTCGTGGATAATTGCAACGAGGTCGGCCAGGCCGTCGCCTGTTACGTCGGCAACTTTGAGCTGCCTGGGCTCAACGCCTTTAGATTCTATGGACATTTGCTCTCGATAGCGTTTGTCCTCGAAGACCTTGAACGCAAAAGCCGGCGTTGGTTTGCCTGCGGGGTCAAGCCCAAGTATTTCTATGTGGTTGTGCTTGTATTCGACCATAATGAAATCCGCGACGCCGTCGCCGTTTATGTCGCCGGTGGTCAGTCCGCCGTATGCGCCGTCTTTTATCTTCGTTTCATAGCTGAATTTCTGCTCTAATCGAGGCACGATTGTTTCCTTCGCAGGCGGATTCGACAAGCTCGCCGCCGGCAGGACGATAAATGCGAACTTCTCACCGTCAAAGAGCACGATACTATCGCGGCTGCTTCCCGACAGGGGGGTAAGAATCATTTTAATTCCCGCTGAGACATTCCAGGCGCCGATATCCAGCTCTTTATCGAAGCGGTATGTTTTTTCATCACCTGCGGCAAGAACCTGAAGCCGCCCTTTCTGCCCGTCTAATAACAAAATCGATGGTTTTTCTTCATCGATATTCGCGACGGCGACTGCCGATATGCGGTTTTCGGCGCTTTTGGCGTTATACTGGTCATAAACCTTCCAGGCGCCGTTTTCAAAGACCATACTCCTTGCGAAATTGTTTTGTGCCATAAGCAGCTCCTCGCCGGGTTTCCCATCGACGTCTGCAAGCGTAATTGAGCGGGGGGTTGCCTCTTTTATCAAGCTGGTCTGCGCCTTAGGCGAATCGACAACCTCGAATTTGCCTTTTTCGGCCTGCCGGACCAGAATGGGCGTCTCATATTTTACAAAAATAAGCACGTCTTTTAGTCCGTCCTGGTCGGCATCGAGGATTTTAATGCCTTGCGGGTTGGTGTTGAGCCGGTTTAATTCGGCCTGCGGTGAGCTGTTGGCGTCGGCCTGCCGGGAATTGGCCGCGTTGTAGATTATGCGCAATGACCTCGTATCATTTTGCGACCTCGCTATGTAAACGCAAGCGGTTGTTCCGTCGCCGTCCATATCGGCCAGTTCCATAGCCAGCGGCTCACCGGTTAAATCGAGGGCTTTGGGGAAGGACAGGCGATGGTCCTCGTATTTGCTTATGCCGATTGCTTTTTCCTTTATGCTTAATACTCCGATTTCGCTTTTACCGTCGCCGTCGGTGTCAGCCGCTGACAGGCCGTCCGCGTCCGCAAGAGACGGGAACCTGGCCGGCTCCTCAAGGCCGGCGTCTGCCGATTGCCTGTAAAGAATAATTTCAGCAGCACCCGGGTCGCTTATGAGCACGTCTGTAAGTTTATCGCCGTCAACGTCTGCTGTTACAAGGTCTCGCTTGTTGCTTGATTCGCCTGCCGCTAAAGGATAAAACAGCACCGGCCAGTCGTTGTCCTTCGATTTTTCGTCGGCAAACTTGTAAACAATCAATCTCTTGCTCACCGCGTCAATCGCAACCAGCTCTTTTCCCGCGGCGCCGTCAATATCGCTGATTTCCGCCGCAAGGGGCCTTTCGACGAAAAGCCGGATTTCAGGCCCCAATTGATTGTTCTTTTGACCTAAGCGGGCGTGAATCGGCCGCTCCACATCATCGGTGTAAATGACAAGGTCTGTTTTTGCGTCGCCGTTCAGGTCGCCGGCGTCAACGCCCAGTATCCGGGCGGCGCTTGCGTATTTCAACGGCTCAGCTAACGTCCCGTCATTTTTTTGCAGCACCGTATAAATCGCCTGCCTGCCCGCCAGAATCAGGTCCTGTCTGCCGTCGTTATCGACGTCGGCGCAAACGAGGGCGTTTTCATTCGGCAAGGCGTCGTCTATATTGACCCGTTTTCTCGCCTGCCAGGCAAGGTCTTTTTGCTCTTTTTCCTGCCGCCGCTTTTGCAGCAGAATATATAAGCCCCGCGGCTCGCCGTAATATGCCAAATCGATAAGGCCGTCAGAATCGAGGTCGCCGCAGACCAGGGAGTATATCCTTTGTGATACGGGCAGCGTCTGTTTTCTATACCGGCTGGGGCCAATCAGAGCATTGATATCTGCATCGTTGGGGTCAACGGTTGTTTCCTCTTCTTCGACAGACACGCGCTCTTTTTGCATTAAAAACACAATCGCTGCCTTGATGTTGTTGGCTGCTGCTATATCATTTCGTCCGTCGTTGTCGAAATCCGCAATCAGCAGGTTCTGAATCCCGTAATCAAGCTTGATAATTTCCATCTCATCGAAGCCGAAATAATCCTTTATTTTGTTCGGGTCCTGTTGAGCGGCCTCCGGTTTTTGTATTTTGGTTTTCGTTTCTTTTACGGGCTTGCCGATGCCGCAAGTAAGCAGCGAAAGGCATAATAATATGATTGTGCCCTTAATCGAACGCATCTTAACCTCCAATTATTAATTATTGATGATTGATTATTTGCAAATCGTAACTACAATCATCAATGAATAATAGCCAATTGTCAATAGTACCTCAAAATCGGGATTGCAGTAAGGATTTTTAATATGGCAGACAAATATGATTGCATAATAATCGGGGCAGGTCCCGCCGGCCTTTGCGCGGGCCTTTATACTGCGCGTGACCGGCTCAAAACCGTGATTCTCGAAAAATTCTTACCCGGAGGCCAAATCAATACAACCGACAGAATCGAGAATTACCCCGGCATCGAAAGAATAAGCGGCCCCGAGCTTATCGAAAGCATGCAAAAACAGGTCCTTAACTTCGGCGGCGAGATTAAAAACGGCGCCGAGGTAACCGGACTCAAAAAACTTGCCAATGGCGATATCGAAGTTGCCTGCGACAAAGATATATACATAACAAGGTCTGTAATTCTCACTCCCGGCAGCACGTATCGCAAACTCGGCATACCCGGCGAGGAAAAATTCCGCAACGCAGGTGCGGGCGTCAGTTATTGCGGCACCTGTGACGCGCCTTTTTTCAAAGGTAAAACCGTAGTAGCAGTCGGGGGCGGCAACACCGCAATCGAGGACACACTGCATTTGTGCAATTACGCCTCGAAGGTAACGCTTATCCACCGCAGAGACGAGTTGCGCGCTACAAAAGTTCTGCAGGAGGAATTGTTCGCAAAGGCCGATGAGCCGAACACAAACCTGATTATTAAATACAGCACTATCGCAACGGCCATCGAAGGAAAAGAGCGGGTTGAGTCAGTCCGGCTTAAAAACGTCAAAACCGGCAAAGAGGAAGTATATCCCTGTGACGGCGTCTTCGTTTTTATCGGGATGGTCCCCAACACCGGCTTTTTGAAGGGCTTCGTCGAATTGACTGACGCCGGCTATATCAGGTGCGATTGCGCTTATCTGCGGACAAGCGCCCCAGGCGTCTTTGTAGCGGGCGACTGCCGCGTCGGGGCGGCTATGCAGTTGGCAACCGCCATTGGCGACGGCGTCAACGCCGCGATGATGCTGCGCACGTATTTCAGAGACCCCGACTGGTGGAATCAGCCACTTAAAGATGAACTGAGAATTAAGAAGTAAGAATTGAGAATTAAGAAATGCAAAGTAATTCTCAATTCTAAATTTACAGCAGTTCGTCAATCGCCGCCGACAGCTCTTTCTTGCTCGTAAGCCCCACCCATTTTTTCTGCACCTGGCCGTTCTTGAAAAGGATTATAGTGGGTATCGCGCTTATCCCGAACTCCATAGCGCTGTCGCGCGCGTCGTCTGTGTTGAGCTTGCCGACTTTTGCCCTGTCCTTGTAGTCCTTGGCCACCTCCTCGATTATGGGCGCCATCATTTTGCAGGGGCCGCACCACGGCGCCCAGAAATCTACCAGCACGGGCACATCCGATTTATGAATCGTATTGTCAAAATCCGCATCCGTAAGTTCAATCACATCGCCGGCCATGGCCGACTCCTTTCAAATTCGGGTCTAAACAATTTCGGATTTTATAAAGCACGTCAGGCATTGTCAAACGATAAATACGTTTTTTTAAGACCCGCGTTCTAAAGATTCGCCGCCCAGCGGCTCAAGTTTCTCGTCCTGTTGTTTGCCCGATTCAGCCGCCGGCAGCTCGACAATCGGTATCGGCGGCTGCTTTCCTTCTTCTGTCTTCTGTCCTCCGTCCTCTGTATTCTGATTGACCTTTTCAACTGCAATTGCGTTAATCGCATTCCGCACCGCTTCCTCAGCGGGAGCATCGGTCAGCGCTCGCAGGTAAATGGCTTTGTCCTGTGATTGTTCAGCCGAGATAAGCTGCTCTCTTACCAGTTCGAGAATCGCAAGGAACAGGCCCACAATCGTTAGGCGCACCCGCCTGTTCTCGAAAATACGCTCGAAATTCATTGCTCCCTCCGTCTGCAGCCGGTGCAGAATCTCGATTTGATACAGGTCAATGGGTGTATCGTCGGTGATGTGGCTGATATCGAATTTCGCGCCTGTGGCCTCCATCATTTTGTCGAACGCCTCGAGGAGGTCCCATACATTTATCTGGTCGAGTTTGACGGTCGGCTCGCCCTCAGGGTTCAATTGTTCAATAATGGTATCGGGCCTGTTGAATCGCTCGCCCCTTTCGTCAGCCGATGCCGCTAACAGATTGGCCGCATCCTTGAATTTCTTGTATTCCAGTAACTGCCTTATAAGCTCCGCCCGCGGGTCGGCGAAATCCTCCGCACCAAGCTCATCGGCTGGCGCCTTCGGCAGAAGCATCGCCGATTTTATCTGCATTAAAGTCGCCGCCATCACCAGAAAATCGCCCGCAACGTCTATATCCAATTGCTTGAGCATTTCGAGATAGCGTATGTACTGGTCGGTGATTTTCGCGATGGGGATGTCGTAAATATCGACCTCTTCCTTGCGGACGAGGTGCAACAGCAAATCCATCGGCCCCGCGAATATCTCAAGATTTACACGATAATCGCTCAATTATTTTCCTCCTCTTCCGGCTCGTAGGGTTCGTCGTCATCCGAATCATCCCTGCCATCTGGCGAGGTCTCGCCGTCGTCGGCGGACATTACTTCGTAATCCTCCGGCTCGTGCGCGTCCTCTTGTTCTTCAAGCAGCTGTCTTGCCTGGTCTGCCTGGCTTTCCATCACCTGAAGCTTGACCGTTGAAAATGCCGGCACACCTGCTAACGCATCGGTCCTATATCTGCCCGACAGTATCCCTTTTATCCCGTAATCAGCGAGAACCTGCAAAGCCATTTCCGCCGACATAGAGTCCATATATTCGGCGATTGTTACAAGCTTATCCGACATAACGTTCACCAAGCCCGATGGCCTTTCTCGCTTCCATCAATGTTGTCTGCGCAATCGCCCTTGCCCGCTGGGCGCCTTTTGCGAGAATTTGTTTTACGTGACCGGGGTCCTTTTCGAGTTCCGCCCTTTTATTCCTGAAGGGCTTGAAATACTCAACGATAAGTTCAGCCAGGCGTTTTTTCGCCTCGCCGTAGCCAGTCCCGCCCTTGCGGTATTTTTCGTCCCATTGTTTAAGTTCTTCCCCCGAGGCGAACAGCTTAAGTAATGCAAACACGTTGCATTTTTCCGGGTTTTTCGGCGCCTCAACCGGTGTGGAATCCGTAACGATTTTCATCACCTTGTTTTTGATGCTCTTTTCCGGCTCAAATATCTCGATGGTGTTTCCGTAGCTTTTGCTCATTTTCCGCCCGTCGATACCCGGCACTACCGCGACCGACTCGATTATAAAATCCTTCGGCAAAACAAAAACCTCACCGTAAGTATTATTGAAATAGCCCGCGATATCGCGAGTTACCTCGATATGCTGCTTCTGGTCTGCCCCGACGGGCACAACATCGCTTTTGAATATGAGGATATCCGCCGCCTGCAAAACGGGATACGCGAAAAGCCCGTGATTGGGGCTTATTCCCTGTGCCACCTTGTCCTTATAGCTTGTGCAGCGGTGCAGAAGTCCCATAGGCGTTACGCACGACAACAGCCACGTCAATTCCGTTACCTCAGGCACGTCCGACTGCCGCCAGAAAATCGTCCTTTCAGGGTCAAGCCCCATCGCAAGATAGCTCATAGCGACATCCAGCGTGAAATCGCCCACGTCCTTCGGCTTTGGATTGCTCGTCAGCGCGTGATAGTCGGCGATGAAGAAAAAGCAGTCGTTTCCCTGCCCGCCTTTAGGCGAGGTCTCGCTCGCCTCGCTTCGCGGGCGAAGCGGGCCCGCCGCAGGCGAGGCGGACTGCATTTGTATATGCTGCCTCATCGCCCCGAAATAGTTGCCTATATGCAGCCGGCCCGACGGCTGTATGCCCGATAAAACTCTCAAGTCCGCTCTCCTAAATTGTTTAGCGAAATCAGGTTCAGATTACGTCAGGGTAGCGACAAGACGCTTAAAAGTCAAGGTTTTGTAAAAGACATCGGCATAATCATTTCAGTTTCAGATAAATCCGCCTGCGGCGGATAAATCGCACCTTCGGCGGATAAAAGTTTTGACAAAAAGGGGGGCGGCAATTTACAATTCCTCGGTGGCACGGCCATCTTGGCCGTGTCTTCACGGGCTGGAAGCCCGTGCCACGGAACAGGACGTTAGTAAATGGCTGAAACGACAAGGGAAAATACAAAAAAGTCGGAAGGCAGAAGGCAGAAGACGGAAAAGTTGCACCCGGAAAGTAAAAATACGCCGTCATCCGTCGTCCGTCCTCCATCATCTGATTCGGCGTTGACTGGAAGGGCGATGCCGGAATCGCTTGCGGCGGAAGCGGCAGTCCTCGGCTCAATGGTTATCGACCCCGCCTGCATAGGCCAGGTTGTCGAGATTCTCAACCGCGATAGCTTCTACCGAATCGAGCATCAGCTTATTTACGAAGCAGTAATCGCGCTGTATGAGAAAAACAGGGGTGAAGGTATCGACGGCGTCCTGCTTCGCGACGAGCTTGAAAGACGAAAACACCTCGAACAGGTCGGCGGCGTCGAATACTTAGGCAAAATTTTCAATTCCGTTCCAAGCTCCGCAAACGTCGGCTACTACGCTAATATCGTAAAAGACAGGCAGCTCCTCCGCGAGCTTATCCAGACCGCTACTGACATCTTGAACGACGCTTACGACGTTACAGGCGAATCGGTCCAGAAACTGGATGAGGCCGAAAGCCGAATCTTCGCGATTACCGACAAACGAACATCAGGCCAGGCATTCGCTCTTAAAGACCTCGTTACGCGTGCCTACGAGCTGATTGAAAAACGTGAAGGCAAGCACGTAACCGGAATCGCCACCGGCTATTTCGAACTCGATGAAATGACCTGCGGCCTGCAGAACAGCGAAATGATTGTCATAGCCGGCAGACCCAGTATGGGAAAAACATCGCTTGCCCTCAATATCGCCGAGCATATCGGCGTTCTCGAAAAAACGCCCGTCGCTATTTTCTCTCTCGAAATGGGCCAGCAGCAATTGGCAGAACGCTTCCTGTGCGGCGCAAGCGAAATCGAAAGCCAGCTCGTGCGAAAAGGCATGCTTTCTACAGACCATTATCGAAAACTGGTTGACGCCTGCGGCGTCCTGTCGGCGGCGCCGATGTATATCGACGATACATCGACGCTTACCCCTCTCGAATTGCGGGCAAAAGCAAGGCGACTTAAAAGCCAGCACGACATCCGCTGTGTCATAATTGATTATCTGCAGTTAATGCACTTAGGCACCTCGCGCGTCGAAAGCAGACAGCAGGAAATAACTGCGATATCCCGATACCTTAAGGCCCTTGCGAGGGAACTGAATATCCCCGTAGTAGTGCTCAGCCAGTTGAATCGTGCCCCCGAAGGCAGGGAAGGACACCGGCCCCGGATGAGCGACCTGCGTGAAAGCGGCAGTATCGAGCAGGACGCCGACGTGGTTATGCTTTTGCACCGCGAGGATTATTATCATCGCGGCGAGCAGGATTACGAGCCGACTAATACCGCCGAGGTTATCGTCGCAAAACAGCGAAACGGCCCCACGGGCACGGTCAATCTCATTTTCAGGGAAAAGTTCACACGGTTCGAAAACGCCGCGTTCGCCGGCGATGCTGCGGCCGATACTCCATCTGCATCTTTACAGCAGGAGCCGGCAGGCGAAGAAACGCCGTTTTAATTGAAAGGGAAAAATGCGTTTGCTTTGGTGTGAGGTTTGCGTGATTGCGGCCATGGTTCTGTTCTGTGTGCAGCCGCTTCGCGCACAGGACGCCAATTCTACAGGCCAAACCATAGCTGCCATCAAAGTCGAGGGTAACGTCAGCGTTAAGCAAACTGAGGTCCTCGCCAAGGTCCGCTCCAGACAGGGCAGGATATTCGATACCCAGACCGCCGCCGAGGACACTAAAAGAATCGCCGAGATTCCCGGCGTCGAATACTGCTACTACCATACCAAACTGCTTGATTCACAAGTAGAACTGACTTTCGTCGTCGTTGAAAAAAATATTATCAGGTCGATTGAGTTCGAGGGCAATAAGGCCTATCGCGACAAAAAACTTCAGGAAAAACTCGGCTTCAAGGTCGGCGATTATCTCGACCCCGTCCTGGCGCAAACCTATGTGACCACTATTGTCGAATTTTACCGCAAAAACGGTTTTCCCTATACAGAGGTTACGCTCGATGCCACGAAAGTCCCCCTCGGAAAGCTGATTTATACAGTCAGGGAAGGCCCGCGTGTGAAAATCGTTTCGGTCAAGTTCGCCGGCAATAAGAACATCAAATCAGACAGTTTGAAAAAGATAGTCAAGACCAAGACAAAAAGCTTTGTTGTGTTCCAGAAATATTATCAGGAAGACCGTCTGACCGAGGACACTTCCAAACTCCGGAAGGCCTATCAGAAAAGGGGCTACCTCGACGCCAAAATCGAGGCCAGACAGCAGTTCAACGCAGACAAGACAAAGGTCAAAATCACCTTCGCAATCGAGGAAGGCATCGCCTACTCAGTCGAGGCAGTCAGTTTCGCTGGCAATGTCGAATACGATAACAAGAAACTTTACGATTTGTTGACGCTGCGCGAAAACCAGGTTTATAACGAACAAAAGGCCGAATTGGATACCAGGGAACTTGTCAAAAACTATAAGGAAAACGGTTTCATTGACGCGAAAGTGGAGCGCACGCTTAAATTCGTTACTGATAAAACCGTCGCTATCGAATACAGCATAAAAGAAGGCAATCAGTTCCGCATCGGCCAGATTATTGTAACCGGCAACGAAAACACCAAAGACAAGGTCGTCAGGCGCATCCTTGATGAGTATGACTTTCAGCCGGGTAATTTCTATAACGCCAATATTGCCCGGGGCGACGGCAAAGGGGAACTTGAAAAAATCCTGCAGCGGTCGCTGCTTACAGAAAGAGACGGCGCAACTATTACCCCGGCGGAGGGTAAAACCGAAGACCAGAAAGATGCACGCGTCAATATCATTGAGGGTAAAACCGGTATGGTTATGCTGGGCGCAGGCATAAGCTCCGACGCCGGTGTCATAGGCCAGATTTCGTTCGAGCAGAGAAATTTTGACATTGAGGACAAGCCCGAATCGCTGAAGGATTTGATTAGTGGAAAGAAATTCAGAGGAGGAGGCCAGACCTTAAGGATTTCGGCACAGCCCGGAACTGAAATAAGCCAGTTTTCCGTCAGTTTTACTGAGCCGTATCTCAACGACAAGCCCGTCTCTCTCGATTTGGTCGGCTCAAAATGGGAAAGGTTCCGCGAATCATACGACGAGACCAGGACCAAGGGCTATGTAGGACTCGAAAAACGATACAAGGACAAGTGGCGCCGCAGCATCGGTTTCAGGGCGGAAAATGTCAAAGTAACCGACCTCGAAGACGACGCCCCAGTTGAAATAAGAGACGTCGAAGGCAGCAATTTTCTCGCGGGCGTCCGCGTTGGCCTGGGCAGAACTCTCGTTGATGATATCTACAATCCTGCCAAAGGGCATAGTTTCGAGATTGGATATGAGCAGGTCGCGGGCGACCACACCTTCGGCGTGCCCAGCATTACTTTTAGAAAATACCACACGCTTTACGAAGACATCGCCGAAAGAAAAACGGTGCTGGCGGGCAAGTTCCTGGCTGCCACCACCGTAAGCGACGCACCGCCTTTCGAAAAGTTCTACGCGGGCGGCACCGGAACCTACGGCATCCGCGGTTTCGAATACCGCGGCGTTTCGACTCGCGGTCTGCAAACCAATGTTGCGAATCCCGAAAAGGAAGACCCCATCGGCAGCGACTGGATTGTTATCGCCAACGCCGAAACGACGCTGCCGCTTGTCGGCGATACGATTTCCGCCCTTTTCTTTGTCGATTCAGGAGCAATCGACACGGGCGGTGTCCGCGTCGGCGCAGGCGCAGGTATCCAGATTTTGATACCGCAGTGGTTCGGCCCCGTTCCTATGCGCTTCGAGCTGGCCGCGCCCTTAATGAAAGACGAAGACGACGAAACGCAGACCTTCAGCTTCTCAGTCGGCGCATTGTTCTGATTTGCACTTGCGGATTGTTACGCTCTCCTGCCGTATTGCTAAATCCTTAAATAATTGTAGAATATCCGCGCTAATTCGTGTTAATTCGTGGTTCTTTCAGGAAAGGATTGAATATGAAATTTAAGTTGTTTGTGATGGTTCTTGTAATTCTCGCGGCTGTGGCTGTTACCGGTCTCGTTACCGGCGCAGAAAAAGCGGCCCCGGCGCAAGAGGAAAAGGGTCTTAAAATCGCCGTTGTTAGCATCCGCAAAATTTTCCAGGACTGCAAACGAAACGCCAAATACCGCAAAGACCTCACCGCCGAACGCGACAAGCTGCAGACCGAGCTTGAAAAACTCTCGAAGGAAATCGACCTCAACAAGACCGGGCTAAAGTCATTCAAACAGGGCAGCCCCGACTATCTGGCGACGATGAAGGAAATCCTCGAAAAGCAGGCCCGCCTGCAGGCGCAGGAGGAGTTTTTCAAAAGGCAGATGGATCTACGCGAGCAGGCGATAATCGAGGCCTTGTTCAAGGATGTCGTTAAGGCAACGGAAGAAGTCGCCAGAGAAAAGAAAATCGACCTGGTGCTCGAAAAAAGCGAGCCGGAATTGCCTGCCGCCAATTCGGGCGAGCTTACGCTGACTATCAGCACGCACAAGGTCCTTTACAGCGCCGGTTGTGAAGATATTACAGACGCCGTTTTGGCAAAAGTTGATGCCGCCGATAGCGCGGAAAAATAATGATGAAACGGGTGCGTTATGGAACTCACGGTCAAAGAACTGGCCAAACAGCTTAAAGCCGAGATAATCGGCTCCGGCGATGGTGTTATTCGTTCTGTAGGCCCTATTGGCGCAGCTGACAAGGCAACGCTGACTTTTCTTGCGGCTGATAAACACCTGGCTGAGCTGAAAAACTCAAACGCCGGTGCCTGTATCGTCGCTAAAGCAATCGCCGCCCTGGCTATGCCGCAACTGGTTGTTAAAAACGTAAACGTTGCACTTATTGAGGCCCTGAAAATTTTCGCTCCGAAATTAGAACTGCCGACTCCCGGCGTTCACCCGACCGCGGTGCTGGCCGAAAATGTCAAGTTAGGTAAAAATGTCTCAATAGGGCCTTGTGCAGTTATCGAAACCCGCGTCGAAATAGGCGACAATACCGTAGTAGCCGCCGGCTGCAAAATCGGTCAAGGCACAAAAATCGGAGCAAATACCCGACTCGACTGCAACGTCGTTATATATCACAATTGTATTCTGGGAAATAACGTCACGATTCAGGCCAACAGCACAATCGGCTCAAGGGGTTTTGGTTACGCAACAATCGACGGCGTCCATCACCTCATACCCCATAACGGCGTCGTCGTTATCGAGGATTTCGTCGAAATCGGCGCAAACTGCTGCATCGACAGGGCAAAATTCGGTGAGACGAGAATCGGCGCAGGAACTAAAACCGATAATTTTGTTCAAATAGCCCATAACGTCAAAATTGGCAAATGCTGCCTTATTGTCGCTCAGGTCGGCATTGCCGGCGGCGCCAAAATAGGCGACGGTGTCATTCTCGCCGGCCAGGTCGGAATCAGCGACAATATCGAAATCGGCGACGGTGTTATTGTCGGCGCTCGCGGCTGTGTGTTAAAAAGTGTCGGGCCGGGTACGCAAGTGATAGGGTACCCTGCAATCGAAAGTAAAGAGATGCTGCGGGTCTGGGCCTGCACGCAGCGGCTACCCAAACTTATTGAACAGTTCAGGCAATTGTCCGCAAAGGTGGAAGAAATTGAAGCTTCAAAAGACAATAGCAAACCAGGCAACCGTTAGCGGCAAGGGGCTTTTCGGCGGCAAGGATGCCACAGCCGTCTTCAGGCCCGCGCCGGTCGATACGGGTATTGTCTTTGTCCGCACCGACGTGTCCGAACCCGTCCGCATAAGGGCCATCGCCCCGAACGTCGCCGAACGTTCCCGCCGCACAACCTTGAAAAAAGGTCCCATCAGCATCGAAACAGTCGAGCATTGCCTTTCGGCGGTCAACGCTCTCGAAATCGACAATCTCATTATCGAGGTCAACGCCCCAGAACTGCCAGGGCCCGATTCAAGCAGCAGCGAATTTTACACCACCCTTGCCTCTGCGGGGACCGTTGAGCAGCAGTCGGTCAGACAGGAATTCACAATCGACGAGCCGGTAGCGATTACCGCCGGCGACGCCTCGATTTACGCCCTGCCCTATACAGATGATGCCCTCAATATCACCTACGACCTCGATTACGGCGGCCACACAGGCATCGGCAGGCAGATTTTCAGCTTCCGCCTTACCGCCGAGGGCTTCGAAAAAAACCTCGCCCGCGCAAGGACATTTCTTCTCGAACCCGAGGCCCTTCAATTCCAGGCGCGAGGTATGGGAACGCACCTTTCGCCCCGCGATATTCTCGTCATCGGCTCCGACGGCCCTATTAAAAACACGTTCAGGTATCCCGACGAATGTGTCAGACACAAAATCGTGGACCTCATAGGCGACCTGATGCTCGTCGGAAGGCCCGTCAAGGGCAGAATCGTCTCCTACAAAAGCGGACATTCCCTCAATCAGCAGCTTGCGCACAAGCTCTACGAGGCCGCCGAGCGACGCCAGCGGGCCGCCAAATTCGGCACCGATGCCCTTTTAGACATCCGCCAAATCTCGAAAATTCTTCCTCACAGGTATCCCTTTCTCCTCGTTGACAAGGTTATCGAGCTGGAAAGCGACTCGTTCATAAAAGGAATCAAAAACGTAACTTTCAACGAGCAGTTTTTCCAGGGCCACTTCCCCGGCACGCCCATTATGCCCGGCGTCTTAATTGTCGAGGCAATGGCTCAGCTGGCGGGACTGCTTTTTTCGCAGCGACTTGAGCACACGGGCAAACTTGCCGTTCTGCTCAGTATGGACGGCGTTAAACTGCGAAAGGCCGTCGTCCCCGGCGACCAGCTCATCCTGACCGCCGAAACAGTCAAAAGCCACACAAAAACCGCTCACTGCAAATGCAGGGCAATAGTGGCCGGTGCGGTTGTCGCCGAGTGTGAAATCAAATTTATTCTCGTGGATAATGACAGGATATAAAAATGAAACAAATTCACGCTACTGCGGTCATTGAAGAAGGGGTGATTTTGGAAGATGGCGTCGTAGTCGGGCCGAATTGTTTCATTGGTGCCGGCACAACCATCGGCGAAGGGACTGTTCTCGAAGCCAACGTCGTCATTGAAAAAAACGTCCGAGTCGGCAAACGCAATCATTTCTTCTCGAACTGCGTCATAGGCGGTCAACCGCAGATTCTCAACTTGGGGCCGGATGCTAAAATCGGCGGCCTTGTCATCGGTGACAATAACACAATTCGCGAACAGGTAACAATCCACCCGAGTATGCATCACGATGGATGCACAAAAATCGGAAATAATAACCTCCTTATGATTGGTGTTCACATCGGCCACGATTGCACTATCGAAGACAAAGTCGTCCTGAGCAATTTCACCCAGGTTAGCGGTCACTGTAAAATTGAAACAGGCGTCTGGCTTTCAGGCGTCGTTCTCATTCATCAGTTTGTAACAATCGGCAAATGGTGCTATGCCGCAGGTATGGCGGGTATCAACAGGGACGTCCCGCCTTTTCTTATCGTCAGCGGCCATTACCCGCCGGAAGTCCGCGGCGTCAATAAACGCGGCCTTACTCGCGCGGGTCTATCTGAAAACCAGCAAAAGACGATTTTCGATGCCTATAAGCGCCTCTACCGCGACGACAAAACGCCGCTTCTGCAAAAGGCAAAACAAATGGTTGAGGAAGCAGGTCTCGATGCAAATGTTCGCGATATGCTAAACGCGATTGTCAAAAGCAGCGAGCACCGTTTTGGCCGATACCTCGAAACATTCCGCGACTAAAATAAAAAAGGTGTCAGGAACCTTTTTATGGATAAACTGCGAACTGCTGTTGTGGGTGCGGGAAAGATGGGCGAGATTCACGCCCGCGTTTATTCCGACCTGCCCCTCAGCGCTCTTACAGCCATAGTCGATATCGATCTCGACAAGGCAAAACGTCTGGCGAAAAAATATCGCTGCGGGGCGTCCCAAAATGCTGCAGACCTCATCGGCAATATCGATGCTGTTACAATAGCCGCGCCTACAAGCGAGCACTTTACTCTCGCAAAACCTCTTATGCAGGCGGGAATCCCTGTTCTTATAGAAAAGCCGCTCGCAGCCGACGTTGCCCAGGCAAAAAATATCGTCGAGCTTGCTAAGCAAACCAATTGCCTCGTCGCCGTAGGCCATTCTGAACGATGCAACCCTGTCGTCCAGGCCATCAAGCGTCTCAGGATTGAGCCGAAATTCATTGAGGCCGCGCGCATCAGCCCGTATCCCTTTCGCTCGACCGATATCGGCGTCGTTCTCGATATTATGATTCACGATATCGACATAATCCTGTCGCTTGCCGCAAGCAAAGTTGTTAATGTCGAGGCGGTCGGCATCGGCGTTATCGACCCCAATACCGAGGATATCTGCAACGCCCGGCTTACTTTCGAAAACGGCTGCATCGCCAACGTTACTGCTTCACGCCTCGCCCTCAAAACCGAACGCAAAGTCCGCGTCTTCAGCCGCCAGGCATATCTCAGCGTTGACTACTTCAAAAAAACGGGCGTTGTCATTAAGGCAGCCCCGAACGTAAACGTTATCGAAAAAATAAGGCAATTGAAAAAATCCGGCACGTTCTCGCTGCTTACCCAGAACTGGACAGACCTCCTCCATGTCGAAAAACTCGACGTAAGCGACGCTGAGCCATTGCGCCTTGAGCAGGAGGCATTCCTGCGGGCTGTTGCAGATAAGTCCCTTCGCCCAGAAGTAAGCGCCGAAGAAGGCCTTGCCGCTATGCAGTGCGCCGAAATGATTCTCGCCTCTATGAAAAAACACAAGTGGGAATAACCGTTTATTATTTATTATTGATGATTTATAATTGGTGCCGTATGAAATGCTTTAAAAAATTAGTTGAACGTTTCGTTTTTGTTTCAATAAGTATTGCTGTTTTGTCGTTCGGCTGTAAGGCCGTTAAAAAACCCTCCGCCGAGGCAAAACCTGCTCAGGCAAAACCCGTTGAGGAAAGAAAAATGGTAACATTCGAAACCGCTAAAGGTAATATCGTTATCGAAGTGGATGAAAAGGCCGCACCCGTAACAAGCGCAAATTTTCTGCGTTATGTTCAGGAGGGTTTCTACGACGGCACTATTTTTCACCGCGTTATTCCCGGTTTTATGATTCAGGGAGGCGGATTCAATCCCGATATGACACAAAAACAGACCCACGAGCCGATTGTCAATGAGGCAAATAACGGCCTCAAAAACACACGCGGCGCTCTCGCTATGGCAAGGACCAGCGACCCCAATAGCGCCACCGCACAATTTTTCATCAACATTGTAGATAACGCCTACCTCAATTACGCCGGTCCCAGAAATCCCGGCTACGCTGTCTTCGCCAGGGTCGTCGAGGGAATGGAAGTTGTAGATGAGATTGCCAAAGTCCCGACAACCGCCAAACGCGGGCATCAGGACGTCCCCGTCGAGCCGGTAATTATGAAATCCGCAAGAATCACATCGGGCAAATGACCGCCGAGCAGATTATTAACTTTTTTGGAATGAAGCCGTTGCCTAAGGAGGGCGGCTACTATGTCGAAACCTATCGCGCCTCTGAAAAAATAAAAAAAGCCAATCTGCCGATAAATCTTCCCGCCGACCGAAGTATCTCAACCGCAATCCTGTACCTGCTCACAGCAGATGCTTTTTCCGCGATGCATCGGCT